>JAYFRK010000116.1:0-3259 GCA_034925975.1 Clostridium sp. | reverse complement strand
TAAGATTGTAATACTTCCATCCATATTTAGATAAAATATAATCATAGTCTTCCATAAAGCTTTCTGGAAGATTTTCAATTGGATAATAATACAATACGGAATATCCTTGATCATCTATGGTATAGTCTTCATATTCACCATAAAGTTCAGGCAATGTACTCATTAACGGAAAGTAAGTTACATAGGTTTTGGCACTGACAACACTGCTAGGTGTTGACTCAATTTCGTTCTTTACTGATGTAACTTTATAATAGATAGTTGCCTCAGGATATAAATACTGAGTATGCAATGAATATTCCGCATTCCATTGGAATAAGCTTTCCCCTGTATAATCATCTACAACCTTTTCCCACTTAACACCATCGTAGCTTATATAAACATAGTATCCATCTATATTGCTCACTTGATTCCATTGAAGCCTTATTTCATTATTTGAAGCTGCCCATGCTTTTACTCCTGTTGGAGCTTGAGGCTTAGTTGATGACGAAGATATACCATTTACCTCACTTAAGCTCTTAGGCTTAAAGTTAGATAAAAATGGCTTTACTTCATTTATAGGTATTACAAATCCCAAGTCTCCTGAACTTTCGAACCCTGCATAGGTTATTCCAACTACCTGTCCTAACTTACTAAACAGTGCTCCTCCACTCGAACCATGGGTTATACTTGCTGTAGTTTGTATATCTTTATACCCTCTACTTCCAGTTCTATTCAATCCACTAATTATCCCAGGTGAAATAGTATTACTATATCCTTCTGGACTTCCAATGGCTATTACATCATCTGCAAGTTCTACTTTATCTGAATCTCCTAATATAACCACTGGTAGATTACTTGTATTCTTTAACTTCAAAATAGCTATATCTTGCTTTTCATTGTAATTTAATACACTCTCTATCTCATATTTAGTCCCATCCTGCATAGTCACTTTTCCATATGCTGCTCCCTTAATTACATGAAAATTAGTTACAACTGTCCCGTTAGAATTTACTATAAATCCACTTCCAGTTCCTATTGGAATATGATTTTTATCTTCTATTTCTACATAAACAACTGCCTTACCATATTTGCTCACTACTTCTTTTGTAGTAAGTTCTTTATTAGCATCTTCTTTTATACTGTAATTAAATATAATTTCTTCTTTTAAACTTTTATTGTCTTTTGATTGCATCTTATTGCCAATCTTCAAAGTATATTTTTTCCCCGCTTCATACCCATTAGCTGGAGGGTTAACTATAACGCTCTTATTATCCCCTCCTAATTTAAGTTCCACATTTATATTGTTATTACTAGTATCTGTTACTAAAATATTTTCCTTGGTTAAACTATCTAATTGTACTTCCTTGTTAAACTTTATAGTCCAAGTTTTATTTTTGTCTACAATTTGATTGTCTTTGATATCAATAGCTTGTGCCGAATAACTAGGCATAAATGTAATAATAGATAAAAAAATAAAAATTGCTAAAGAATGTCTAGTCTTTTTAATCACTTAATATACCCCCTTTTAATATAAGCTAACATACTCATCTTAGTATAAAAATGCATAGCAAAAAAGTTTTCACTATATTTCTATATTATCGTATGAATTTAAAGAAACGTAAGGCTTTAAAAGTCTTACGTTTTATAACGTTGCAATAACTGAAGATACAAGACCCATAATGAATCCAAGTAGAGCTCCAAGCCATGTTATAGCGTTTAATTCTTTACTAGAAATTTCAAGAATAATTTGCTCAGCAAAGGATACTTCAAAAGAGTTTATCCTATCTTCAACTATTTTACTTATATCAAAAGCTTTAATGAATTCTCCTGCTCTATTTGTTAGGAATCTTTCGAATATCTCTTCTGCTAATTTAGACGTTATTTTTGATATCTTATCCTCATTACCCTTTGAAACATTATATAAGTCTATCTTCATTATATCATCAACAAATGTGTCCACATATTCGCCTATTTTACATTCAATTTCCTTGTTTTCAGTAATATAGTTAAGCTTATCAGTGATAAAATTCTTTAACATCAATTCTGCATCAATATTATTATTTTTAAGTAACTCTTCTATAGTTCCGCTGTTTTTTAATTTATTTTATGTAGCTGTAAATATTTCATTAATTAATTTAGTGTCTATTACTTTATCTACTATTATATTGCCTAATGCTCTAGCATTTTTCTCTTTTCCTTCATCTGAAAGACTTAACAGTATATCTGATAACTTATTTTGTAAAAGCTTATCAATTAAGTCATTTATAAAAAGAGCAATCTCCTTTTGATTATCTTCCTTGTCTAAATAACCTTCTATGGCCGGTGATAATTTATTAAAAATAGTATCTGGATTTAAAAACATAGCTACTAGAGAATTTACATTACTGCTTATCATCTCTGATAGTGCCTTTTTAATCTTTTCTTGTACACTATCATCTTTCATTATATTTTTAATAGCCATGGCAATGTCATGATTTCTGCTATATACATACACTTTAATTGTGCTTATAAACCCAATTGGAATAACTTCCTCCAATGTTTTATCCAAATTTTCTAATTCTGATATTTTTCCATCTATAATATTTTGCAATATTTGTTTAAATTCATTTGAATTTTTATACTCTTCAGCCTTCTTCAATAAGTTATTTCTTATATCTTTATAATAGATATTTTCTAATATAATCTCTGGATTTTTAGAAAGTTCTTTTTTTATTTCTTTTAAAATTAAACTTTCAACTTCTTCTTTAAATTTATCTTTTCTTATAGTTCTCAATATAAAACCTGTTATTTTAAGCTTTATGTAACCTATAAAAGAATTAAATTTTTCTCCTAATACTTCTTTTAGCTGTTCTCCTATGGAAATATTGCTTCTTACTATATTTAATACTTTATTTTCTACCCATATTTTAAACTTTTCATCCATTCCATTATTTCGTAAAGCTTCTACCATAGTTTCACTAGTTAAAGGATGCTTTCCTACAGCTTCCCCTGTACTTTTTGCAATCCTATCTTGTTCCTTTGGAATAAGTCCCGGTGTAAAAGGTACTTTCATACCAAAAATTCTCTTTTCTGTATGCGGACGAAATAACATCTTTATTGCTAACCAGTTGGTTATATAACCTATAATTGCTCCTATTATGGCTGAAAATAAAAATTTTGTATAGGGCATAACTTGCACACTCCCTTTTTATTCTGATATTTGGCTAAATTTTAAATTAGCATTTATATTAGAAAGCTAGTTTAAAACTTTTACCACATATGAATTAGTATTACCAACTAA
>JAYFRK010000523.1:0-2760 GCA_034925975.1 Clostridium sp. | reverse complement strand
AGTATTACGGATGGTAGTCATCAGATAAACCATATTTTAAGAGGTTGGTGTAAAATATGAAAAAAATTTTTGACCACAAATTACTAACTTCATATATAGAAACATACAGCTTAAACTCTATTTTTAAAGAAAAAATTTTAGGTTACATGGAGCTTTTTAAGTTTAATAAAGGTGAATTAATCTGCACTAAAGATAGTGAAATTGAATACATGTACTTTCTCGTAGAAGGAAAAATTAAGGTATCCACTTTGCATGACAACGGCAAATCCGTTCTCTTAAGATTCAATAAGCCTTTAAGCATATTTGGAGACATAGAATTTTTAACAGATTACAAAGTCCAGTGTAATGCAGAGGCTCAAAGCCAGGCTCTATTGATAGGCATAAAGATGGATATTCTTAAAACCTATGCCTATGAAGATACTAAGTTTCTTCAATTTTTAATAAAAAATTTAAGTGAAAAACTATATGTAATTTCAAATTCTACTTCAATAAATCTTTCTTATAATCTGGAAAACAGGCTTGCCAGCTATATAATTTCTATAATTGATGATGAAAATAACCTAACTAACAAGGAAGTAGATTTTTCTAAACCCACAGAAATAGCATCTCTCCTTGGGACTAGTTATAGACATCTTAACAGGGTAATACAGGAACTTGTGTCTAAAGGCATCATTGAGAAAAATAAAAAAATAGTTACTGTAAAAAATTTAAAAAAACTAAAGGAATTATCTGATGGTAACATTTATGAAAACTAGAATTATAAATATAGGAGGGTAATAATGATAGGAGTACTATTTTCTATTCTTGCAGGAATTTTTATAAGTCTACAGGGAGTTTTTAACACTCGTGTTAGTGATAAAATCGGTCTATGGGAGACAACAACTATAGTCCATGCCATTGGATTTATTTTCGCCCTAATTATTATGTTTATTTTTGGCAATGGGAATCTAAAGAAATTAGATGAAGTGAACAAACTTTATCTTGTAGGTGGAGTTTTTGGAGTTGTAATAGTATTTAGTGTTATAAAAGGAATCTCACTGCTAGGAGCAACTTTTTCAGTTTCAATACTACTTATTACCCAACTGATAATAGCCACTATAATTGACTGCCTTGGCTTGTTTGGCAGCCCTCAAATTAAGTTCGATTTTACAAAACCTCTAGGAGTTTTGGTGATGGTAATTGGAATAATTATATTCAAGTCTAGAGGATAACGTAAAAAACTGCTAAAATAGCAGCCTTGGTAATTACAGAATAAGGTACTAAAAATCGAAGATATATAATTCAACAGAGAATCTTTGCTGCTTTAAGGAGTTCTAAGTTTGTGCCTTTAAAATTTCCCTACTCAGTCCTATGCAGCGTACTGCTGCAAGCCTGGTTTTCGCCACTTTTTACTTATAGAACCACACTACTCATTATAAAACTTATAACATATATTAATCTAATAGTGATTTGTATTCATCTATATCATCAAATCCATTTCCAAAACTAAAAGGGGTATCATCCTCGCTGACATTTTTCATTTTGATTGAGTTTCCATTATTTAATTTTTTTATAATCATCTCAAAAGAATTATCATCATTTAATGTAATTTCAAAGTTTTGCTTACTACTTTTAATTCTGTATGAACAGGTATCAAATTTTTCGAAAGTTCCTCTATCAACTTCTCTATTATCGATCCATTCAACAAAACTATTATCTTTTTCTCGAATTAACATTTGAATATGATATCCATTCGCTTCACTCTGATAAAATCCTTTAAAAGTAGGATTTTCGAATATAGATTTCAAGAATATAAAAGTAATTATTATTGATAATATAATAATTATTGATTTTTTCAAAACAATAACCTCCTAAAAACTACTTCATATATCACCTTTAATATTATTCAGACTTTTTCAATTTATGTTATAATTAGGATATTAAAAAGGGGGGTAGATTATATTGAACGACTTTTTATCAAAGATACGAACTTTGTTATGGGTTTTATTGATAATCTTATTAGGATGCTTTGCTCTTTGGTTAGTTTTCTTTATACCTGCTTTCTTTAGCAAATTCTTAAGCGATACTATATCATTTGCCATCTTCTAGTTTCTTAGCAGCTATAATCTCTGCAATTTTTTCCAGTTCCTTTTTATTATTATTGATAAAAATATTTCTAACTTTAAAGGTTCCTTCAGCAGTGTAAAAAACTGCTTTTTTTTCTTCAATGGATATCCTATTTACACGGTTATACTTAATTGCTTTTGATCCAATAATAAAATTTTTATCTCCGATAATAACTGACTGATTTTTTAAACTAATATCTAATAATAGATAAACCAACATATCCACATTTTAAGAATATTACGCCTTAAAAGTTTTCTTACCAAAGTATTTTATTGTTGGTGTAATAAATATTAATCCAACTATTGATGCTATAGGGTTTTGATAAAAATATTGTTTCTTACTTAGTTGATAGGAAATAATCCATCCTGCTAAAAAATATACATTGATACTTACAATTAGCCAATAACCCCATTTTTTAAGTCTAAAAAATCCATAAGCTATTATTAAGAAGACTATAGAAATTAGGACTTTCATTATATCTTCTGATAAAATAGGAATCTTTAAAAAAGTAGGTAATGGTGAAGAATAAACTCCAATTCTTCCTTCAAATTTAGGAAACAATGATAATATTACTAATAAAGCACTAAAAACACATCCATCTCCAATGAATGTTATTATTAAAGGTCTTTTTTCACTCACACTTACTCCCCCTTG
>JAYFRK010000165.1:0-3467 GCA_034925975.1 Clostridium sp. | reverse complement strand
TACCTTTTTTCCAATCTCCTGAATATTTTCTTCATTTAATTCTACTTCTTTTGCAAATTTCATAGCTTCTAGAGCTAATTTAGCTATTCCAGGTCTTGCCCCCACAGCAATCTTCAATTCTTTATCTAATCTTGACACTGCTACATTAAGTACCGCAAAGTCAGTGCTTGTATTTCTTAAGCTTTTAAATGAAACCTTTCTTCCATCTTTATTAATAAGAACCTTTGTAAGTATATCTTTTTCGCTGTTATCTTCTTTTAGAAAGTCTTCTAGAGATACTTTTCCTCTATGATAAAATTCTAAATAAGTATCAAGTGAAAGAAGTGCTGTTATTACATCTGAAAAACCATATTTACCACATATACTTCCTCCTATAGTAAATATATTTCTCATTTGTACTCCTAAAATTGGTTTAACTGCTTCTACTAAAATTCCGTTAAAGTTATTTTTAATTGTAGGACTTACCTCTATTTGCCTTAAACTAGTCATAGCTCCTATTTCAATTATCTGATCTTTGTCCTTTATATAGGTTAGATTTAAATTTGAAAGATCAATAGCTGTATTTATCTCTCTATCCCATAGCCTTATATATGCTCCTCCACCAATTAAATTAGCTCCTTCCTTAGATGTCAAAATCTCATAGGCTTCATTTAAAGTTGACGGTCTAGCGTATTCTTTTATTATCAACTACCTCACTCCTTTCATTTAAATTATTTCTTTAGAACTCCACTTATTGCTTTCTTAGGACATTTTGATTCACATAAAGAGCATCCAAAACATTTGTATTTGTCTACATTTACTTTATCTTCAACTTTTATAGCAAAATATGGACAAATCTTTTCACAGAGGCCACATTTTATGCATTTATTATCATCTACTATAGGATTATCTGGAGTAAATTTTATTTTTCCTTTTGATAAGCTGGTATTGACTACTTCTTCTACGCTTGAAAAATTGAATTTATTAAGAGCTGCTGGTAAATCTTTTACTATCTTTTCATATAAATCTTTTCCTTTTAACATAGCTGCTGAAAGCATTTGTACTGCATCAGCACCAGCTAATAGGAATTCTATTACATCCTCCGCTGAAGCTATACCACCTACCCCTATAACAGTAAAATCTGGCATAGCTGTTTTTATTTTATTTACAATGGCTAGTGCTATTGGTTTAATTACAGGACCTGAAGCCCAAACTTCTCCACTTTCATTTCCAACTAACACCTTTCTATTTTCAATATCTATTTTCATGGTTGGACCTAGAGAGTTGATTGCTACAATACCACTTGCCCCATTTTCCCTTACTACTTTTGCAAAAGCCACAGGATCTGGAATGTGAGGACTTACTTTCATGAATATAGGCTTATTTGTATTATCTCTTATAGCCTTAACTGTTTCTCCAATAATAC
The DNA here is from genome assembly GCA_034925975.1 of Clostridium sp. GTDB lineage: Bacteria > Bacillota > Clostridia > Clostridiales > Clostridiaceae > Clostridium_H. The sequence goes on along the minus strand of JAYFRK010000165.1, from coordinate 2,062 downwards.
TTAAATCTTTTCCTACATAGTGTGTTGAAATTTCGAAAGCATCCGCATATTTATCTAACTTTGGTATTAAGACCTGCATATCCTCTTTTATGTAACCTACGCTGATTATAAGTGGAATATTAAGATTATTTTTTAGTTTTGGGAGTACTTCATCTAGCCAGTACTCTGGTGGATATTCTGACCAAAGTTCTGCATTCATTATCATATCTTTTTCACCATATATACATGGCCTTGGTACTCTTGCCCCTGCTGTTGAAATAGTTTTTGTAACCATACATCCTAAACCAAATCCTTCAAGAATCATCATCTTTTCATAGTCCCCAACCAATGGTCCTGAAGCAGGCATTAATGGGTTTTCTAATTTTATACCTGCAATAGTAGTACTTAAATTCATCTAACCACCCCTAAACTTATTTTTTAATTCTATTCCAAACTATCTCAGCTTCTTTAGAAGCTCTAGAGTATATACTCTCTATATCAAAATTAACTTTATAGTCCTTCATCAAACACTCTCCAGAACACCAGGTATCTCTTGGATGAAAACCATCAAAAACTCCAAAAAAGATATGTCCCATTATATTGCTGCTATTCATTGGAGTAGGCGGAACATATGGAATAGTTATAAAATCTGATCTATATCCTCCTTCGAATTTTCCAAGCTTTATACCTAAAAAGCTGCTTACATAATCATATCCATTTAATATAGCTTTAATTAAATCGTCTAAATCAAACTTTGTAGGGCTTTTTAGTCTATACCTCATTCCAAATGTTAAATTAAGGTATTCCCTAGTAATATTAGCTCCTAGTCCATCATTTCCAATAATACAAGGTATATTATGTTTTCTTAGGAGTTCATAATCTGGAAGGCCTACTGAATTATTCATATTAGATGTAGGATTTACGGCAACTATACAGCCTCTTTTAGCTATAATCTCCGCTTCCTTCTCATCTATATGGACACAGTGTGATAAAATGGATTTTTCATCTAATAGATTAAAGCTTTCTAATCTTTCAACTATACTTTTCCCATACATATGTCTGCATTTTCTTTCATCTTCTTCACTTTCAGCCACATGAATGTGTATCGGAATATCTCCTCTAATCTCCGATATCTTTCTTAAGGTTTCATCGCTTAAGCTCATAGAAGCATGCATACCAAATAATCCAGCATGTCTATCACTTTTTGTCTTTGCAAATGCTATATTTTCCTTTATACATTCTTCCACACTAAACCTATCACTAGTTTCAAAACAGAATATTCCTCTCATTTTTAAATCGTCACAAATACTCAATTTAAGTTCTTTTAATGTGCCCTTTATCTTTAAACCGCTGGCATGATGGTCTATTATAGATGTAACTCCATTTTTAATACATTCACATCCATAAACTAGACCACTATAATAAACTGCATTTCTATTTAACATACTGTCTAATTTCCACCAAAGTTGATCTAATATATCCTGAAAACTCATAGGATTGAAAGGTACACTCATACCTCTAGAAAAAGTTGAATAAATATGGGTATGACAATTTATTAGTCCTGGCATTACTATGGTTTCACTGCAATCATAAACTTCATCTGCTCCTGGGAAGTTTTCCATATTTCCAACTTCCACAATTTCATCCTTAAATAATACATACTGATTTACCCTAAAGCTGCAAAAATCAAACAATGAGGCATTTATTAGTGCTTTCAACTATTATCACCCTCAACCTAAAATTTAATTTAAAATTAATTCTACTTAACTATTAAATTAGCATTAATTATGCCAATTATTGTAAGTCTCAAAATTAAGGCTCTTTATGATTTCTAGCATTTAATTTTACTATCAACTTGATAAATTTTATCAAATCAATAACAACATTATTTTATAAATTATCCATTATTATACATATAATCATTTAACAATATATTTATCATTTTGATAAATCATATTCTTCTATTTTTCTATATAATGTTGCTATTCCTATACCTAGTTTACTTGAAATAATTTTCTTACTCTGTGTCGTATTACCGTACATATCTAATGCTGTCTTTATTTCATTCTTTTCCAATTCTTTT
>JAYFRK010000569.1:0-4089 GCA_034925975.1 Clostridium sp. | reverse complement strand
ATGGCAGTTCATTATCCAAATTACTTAAAGGTACAGGGAGTATTGACAGAAGAACTCACCGATGCAGAAAAACAGATCCTGCATCTTTACTGTCAGGGTGTGGAATCGAAAAAGGTCTGTGATTTGTGCAGATTTACCTATAATACTTTGAAATTTCACAACCGGAATTTATACAGGAAATTAGGGGTAAACAATCGTCAGGAAGCAGAAAGAAAGGCAAAGGAGCTTGGATTATGAAGTGGAAAAAAAACCTTACAGTTATAAGAGAACAAGGGAACATCATCCTATGTCTTGGCAAAAAACAATGTCCTGTACCAGAAACAGATACCTATATAGTGGAAGCAATTAAAAAAGGAGTTCATGAGGAAGAAAAGCTAAAAGAACTAATTATGGAACACGACAACTCCAATGAGACTGTGGCAGGGCTTACACTGGCAAAATTCATACTGGATTATCAGATTTATTTAGAAAAAGATGATGACTATTACGAGATAACAATGTGAGGAAGGGTATGCTGTAAAAAATGTATAATAAAGTTTTAAATTTAGGAGTTGAAGTTTATGAATAAAAATTGCAAAGTAAAAGCTATTAGTATCATATTATTTTTGAGTCTATTGATTTTTTCGCAGATATTTGTTGATAAAGTATATGCAGGGGATATTGCTGTAACCCCTATTGCTGATATTACTATACGCCCGGTAAATAATGTTTATGATCCTGATGCAGAGTATTTAGAGGGTGGGAATATGGATGGAGAATATCCACTTACTTCAGCAATTAAGTTTGATATTAGTCCAGTAGATGGAACAGTAACTAATGCTGCGCTAAAGATATTTATTACTGGTTATTCAAAGGATACTAAATTTAATGTTTATGGTACTTCGGATGATGATTGGGTTGAGAAAGAGGGAACTCTTGTGCTCACACCTACAGTTCTTCTGGCTGAAAATATAAGTGTAACTTCAGCAGATGTTTACAAACTCAAAACAATTTCTTTATCTAACCTTTCATATTTTGATAATAAGTTAGACAAATCTAAGGTTACTATTTTAATAAAGGAAGGAACCGGTGGTTCTGCTGATTCATTTGAGTTTTTTAGCAGTGAATATTCGCATTCTGTTTATAAACCAGAGTTAAGTATTTCTTATGTTACATCACCAACAGTTACTACAAATCCAACTATTACCTCTATAACATCAAGTTCTGCTACAGTAAATGGAAATGTAGTTTCAGATGGAGGACTTCCAGTAACTGAAAGAGGTGTTGAGTATAAGAAGAGTAGTGACCCAGAATCTAATTATGTGAAAAAAGTAGACAGTGAAACAGCAGTTGGAGCTTATAGTGTAAATCTTACAGGGTTAGAAGTAGCAACTACCTATGACGTAAGAGCCTATGCTACAAACAGTGAGGGAACTTCTTATGGAAGTGTAGCCACTTTTTCAACAATTAATAATAATAATCCTACTATCAGTGATATAGTTGACATATCAACTGACGAGGACATACCTATTTCTATAAGCTTTACTGTAAATGATGATGAGACACCAGCAGAAAGTCTTGTAGTCAGCGCAACCTCTGATAATCATACTTTAATACCTAATACTGCATATAATTTTGGTGGAAGTGGCACTGATAGGACACTCACAATAACTCCTGAATTGAATCAATATGGTACTGCGAATGTGACTGTAACTGTTAGTGATGGCAGTAGTGGAACGGTACAGGATACTTTTAAAGTAACTGTGAATCCGGTAAATGATGCACCAAAGCTTTTGCCTTTCCTAGGTTTATTCAACATAATAAATGAAGATGATATCACAAATATAGGTAATCCAGTATTCACTATAGTTGGTCCAATGCCGGATGTAGATGGACCAGCTGCTCAAGGCATAGCCGTCACAGCCACTAATATTACAACGGGAAATGGAAACTGGCAGTACTCAACAGATGGTGGGACGAATTGGCATGATATAGGTGTAGTATCAGAAAATAGTGCATTACTTCTAAATATTATGAGTATGGTAAGGTTTGTGCCTGATGAAAAAAATGGTGCAACTGGATCTATAACCTATAGAGCATGGGATAGAACATCAGGAATTGAAGGATATAAAGTTGATACAACAACAAATGGAGGAACAAGTGCCTTTAGTATGAATACAAATACAGCTAGCATAACAGTAACTGCAGTAAATGATGCACTAGTGCTTTCGCCAGCAACACCAACATTAACAACAATTTATGCAGACAATACAAATAATGCAGGACAAACAGTAGCATCATTTATAGGAGCAAGTATAAGTGATGTGGATAGTGAAGCAGTGGAAGGTATAGCAATAACAGCTACTGCAAATGGAAATGGAACATGGCAGTACTCAATAGATAATGGAGGTACATGGACAGGAATTGGAGCAGTAGCAGGAAATAGTGCCCTATTACTACGAGATACAGACAAAGTAAGATTTGTACCTAATGGTCAAGACTCTACAACAGCATCAATAACTTATAGAGGTTGGGACAGAACATTAGGAAGTGAAGGAAATAAGGCAGACACCTCAACAAATGGAGGAGTAACATCTTTCAGTACAGCAACAGATATAGCAAGCATAACAGTAAATAAAATACCTCCAAAAATCCAAACAGTAACTGTACCATCAAATGGTACTTATAAAGCAGGATATTACTTAGATTTTACAGTTAATTTTAATGAAAATGTGGATGTAACAGGAGCACCACAATTAGTACTAACCATAGGAAGTACAACAAGAACAGCTACTTATGTATCAGGGTCAGGAACATCAACTTTAGTATTTAGCTACACAGTGCAAGCCGGAGATAATGATAGTAATGGAATAACAGTTAACAGCTTAGAACTTAATGGAGGAAGCATAAAAGACAGTGTAGGGAATAATGCAACTTTAACACTTAATGGAGTAGTATCAACTGCAGGGGTTAAAGTAGACACTACAGCACCAACTTTTAGTCCTGCAATAGGTACAGTTGTAGATGGTACTTTTAAGACAGTAACATTCACATTTAGTGAAAATATACTAAATGCCTTAGTAGATATAAATGCATTGAAAAATGCAGTTACTTTTGCAGCAGATGGAGTAAATTATAATGCCTTAGGTATAAAAGATACAGTAACGATAGTAAGTGGGAAGTTGATAGTAACCTTTGAAAGTTCACTTATAGGAAGTACAAATAAAATCAAAATAGCAGGCAATTCGTTAAAAGACGAAGGCGGAAATCTACTAACAGATTTAATTACAACTAATTCAATAATAATAGCAGCTGCACCAGCAGCTCCAACAGGGGTAAGTGCAACAGCAGGAAATGGCAGTGCAGTTATTAGCTTCACAGCACCAGTAAATAATGGAGGTAGCCCGATAACAGGCTATACAGTAACATCTAACCCTGGAAATATAATAGCAACAGGAAATGGAAGTCCTATAACAATAACAGGATTAACTAATGGAATTTCATATACCTTTACAGTAACTGCAACTAATGCTATAGGAACAGGGCTTCCATCAGTATCATCAAATAGTGTGACACCTGCAGCACCATACATTCCGCCATCAGGTGGAGGTGGAGGATCACAACCAAATACAGAACCAAAACAAGAACGAATAACAGTAAATGTAACAGATGACACAAATAATAATGTGCTTTCAGAAACTACAATACAAAGAACTACAGAAACTGATGGTACTAAAAAAGACGAAGTACAATATACAGCGGATAAAGCACAAGAAACAGTTGGAAAACTAAAGGAATCAGGAAAAGATACAGCAAGATTAGTAATACCAGATGAAAAAGATGAAGTAGTAGAAGCAGAGATTAAAATACCAACTACTACATTATCTATAATAGCTCAAGGGAATATAAATCTACAAATAGATACAGAAAATGCTAGAATAAGCTTACCTAAATATTCAATAAAGAACTTAGATGAAGATTTAAAAAAAGATCTTTTCTTTAGAGTAGTGCCTATAAAAGAAGAGAAGCAGAGAAAAGAAATTGTAGAAAGAGCAAAGAAGGAAGATATAGTAAAGCAAGCTGCAAAAGGTAGTGATATTTCTGTAGTAG
>JAYFRK010000638.1:0-14011 GCA_034925975.1 Clostridium sp. | reverse complement strand
TTATAATTCTTTGGCCGCACATATTATTTAATTATAATCCACATGATACAAATTTGTAAACTTAAAAAACTTGTTTCTCCCTAAAGAGAGAAACAAGTTTCTTTATTTAAAATTTTTCTTAATTTTATCAACAAAGGATTCTTTGTTACTTCCTTCTGAAACTTTTTCGCCACTAGCTTCCATAAAGGCCATTAATGCTTCTTTTTGTTTATCGTTTATGCTCTTTGGAACATCTACAATAAGCTTTACATACTGGTCTCCTCTTCCATGACCATTTACCTTTTGAACGCCTTTTCCTTTTAATCTAAAAACTGTTCCTGGTTGTGTTCCTGCTGGTACTTTATACTTAACATCTCCATCAATAGTTGGAACCTTAAGTTCTGTACCTAAAACAGCTTTTCCAAAGCTTATGTGTTCATCTATATATATATCAAAGCCTTTTCTTATAAACATTTGATGTGGCGTTACTCTAATATTTATATATAAATCTCCATTAGGGCCTCCGTTTTTTCCAGGCTGTCCTTGTCCTCTAAGAGGCAATACATTACCTGTATCAACACCGGCAGGTATATTAATCTTTATTTTTTTATTTTTTCTTACTGTACCTTTTCCATGACAAGTAGAACATGGGCTATCTATTACATTACCTGTTCCCCCGCACTTATCACAAGTACCAGTTGTTACAAAACTTCCAAGTGGTGTGTTTCTTTGACTTCTAACTTGGCCAGTTCCTCCACACTTATCACAAGTCTTTGGACTTGTGCCTGGCTTCGCTCCAGTACCACTACATGTTTCACACTTTTCGTTTTTAGATATAGATATTTCCTTTTCTATTCCGAAAACTGCTTCATTGAAAGTTAAGTTAATAGTGTACTCAAGATCCGCACCTCTCTCTGGCCCATTTCTTCTCTGCCTATTTGATGAGAATCCTCCAAAGAAACTGTCAAATATATCTTCAAATCCTCCCATTCCCGAAAAATCAAAGCCAAAGCCTCCATCACCACCAGGACCTCCAAATCCACTAAAATCTGTAGTTCCAAACTGATCATATTGAGCCTTTTTCTGAGGGTCAGATAAAACCTGATATGCTTCATTTATATCTTTAAACTTTTCCTCTGCCTCTTTATTACCTTGATTTCTGTCAGGATGGTATTTCATAGCAAGCTTTCTATAAGCTTTCTTTATTTCTTCATCACTAGCTTCTTTTGATATGTCTAAAATATCATAATAGTTTTTATTAGCCATCCTTAATTTTCACCACCTATTGCTTTTTCAAACCCAAATTAAGGGAAGGCTAATAAACCATCCCTTAACTATATGACTTTTTCATTATACACAATTTACTTGTCTTCTTCAACCTTGAAATCTGCATCTACTACATTGTCATCTTTTGGTTCTTGGTTAGCAGAAGTATTATTAGCACCACCCATATTAGGATCTGCCTCTGCTCCAGCTTGTTGATATAATTTTGATGATACTGCATAGAATGCTTCTGTTACTTCATCAGTAGCCTTCTTAATTGCGTCAATGTCACTGCCATCTTTAATTTTCTTTAAAGCCTCTAATTTTTCTTCAATATTCTTTTTATCTTCAGCTGATACCTTATCTCCTAAATCTTTTAAAGTTTTTTCAGTTTGATAAACCACTGAATCAGCATTATTCTTAGTTTCTACTTCTTGTTTTCTCTTATCATCTTCTTCTGCAAACTTTTCAGCTTCTTTTACAGCTCTATCTATTTCGTCGTCATTTAAGTTTGTTGAAGCTGTAATTGTAATGTTAGCTTCTTTTCCAGTTCCCTTATCCTTAGCTGAAACATTTAATATACCATTAGCATCTATATCAAATGTAACTTCTATTTGTGGAATTCCTCTTGGTGCTGCTGGAATATCAGTTAATTGGAATCTTCCAAGAGTCTTGTTACCTGAAGCCATCTTTCTTTCGCCTTGTACTATGTGAATTTCAACAGAAGTTTGGTTATCTGCTGCTGTTGAGAATATTTGGCTCTTTCTTGTTGGAATAGTTGTATTTCTTTCTATTAATGGAGTTGCAACACCACCCATTGTCTCAATTCCAAGAGTAAGAGGAGTAACATCAAGAAGTAATATATCTTTAACTTCACCAGTTAATACACCTGCTTGAATTGCTGCTCCCATAGCAACAACTTCATCTGGGTTAACTCCCTTTGAAGGTTCTTTTCCTGTGAACTTCTTAACTGCTTCTTGAACAGCTGGTATTCTTGTTGAACCACCAACTAATACAATTTTATCTATATCATTTATTGAAAGTCCTGCATCACTTAATGCTTTTCTCATAGGCTCAATTGTCGCTTCTACTAAATCTGCTGTTAATTCATCAAACTTCGCTCTTGTTAAATCCATATCTATATGTTTAGGACCTGTAGCATCAGCTGTTATGAATGGTAAATTAATATTTGTCTTTGTTGAAGATGATAATTCTATTTTAGCTTTCTCTGCTGCTTCTTTTAATCTTTGAAGAGCCATCTTATCATTTCTTAAATATATACCATTTTCAGCTTTAAAAGTATCAGCTATATAATTCATTACTTTTTCGTCGAAGTCATCTCCACCTAATTTTGTGTTTCCATTTGTAGCTTTAACTTCGAATACTCCATCACCAAGTTCAAGTATAGATACGTCAAAAGTACCTCCACCTAAGTCATATACAAATATTTTTTGATTTGTATCCATCTTATCAAGACCATAAGCAAGAGACGCTGCTGTTGGTTCATTTATTATTCTTTTAACATCAAGTCCAGCAATCTTACCAGCATTCTTAGTTGCTTGTCTTTGGCTATCGTTAAAATACGCTGGAACTGTTATAACAGCTTCTGTTACTGTTTCACCTAAATATGCTTCAGCATCAGCTTTAAGCTTTTGAAGTATCATTGCTGATATTTCTTCTGGTGAATATTTTTTACCATCTATATTTACTCTATAATCAGTTCCCATATGTCTTTTTATTGATATTATAGTTTTATCAGGATTTGTAATTGCTTGTCTTTTTGCAACTTGACCTACAAGTCTTTCATCATTATCTTTAAATGCTACAACTGATGGTGTTGTTCTAGCACCTTCAGCATTAGCTATAACTACTGGATTCCCAGCTTCCATAACAGATACACATGAATTTGTTGTTCCTAAGTCAATTCCTATTACTTTTCCCATTTTGTTTACCTCCTAATTTATATTAAGTATTTATATATAAGTAATTTAGGCTAATTAGCAACCTTAACTAAGCTAAATCTTAAAACTTTATCCTCTCTCTTAAATCCTCTTTGAAAAACTTCAACTATTTGATTTTTCCCAAAGTTATCATCTTCAACATGCATAATAGCATTATGATAATTTGGATCAAATTCTCCATCAGTGCTTATCTCTTCCACATCTAACTTTTTAAAAGCTTCTTCAAATTGTTTTATTGTAATTTCTATTCCTTTTTTGAGATCATCAGCATTTCCTTCAGCTAACACTGCTCTTTCAAGGTTATCAAATACAGGCAACATGTGTTTTAAAATATCTGAGCAAGCATCTGTGTATATAGCTTTCTTTTCTTTTTCAGTTCTCTTTCTAAAGTTGTCATACTCAGAATTTACTCTTAGAAGTCTATCTTTTATAGCTTCTAATTCATTTTGCAATTTCTTGTTTTCATCTAATAAATTCTTATTCTCATCCTTTAATTGACTTAATAAATTTTCTGCATTCTCTACATCATTATCCTCATTTGTGCTATTTTCTAATTCTTCAAATTCCCTATCTTCATTTACTTCTGCTTCCTCAAGAGTTTCATTTTCAAACAATTCCTTCTCTTCAGTTAAATTCTCATTGTTATCCATTTCTTCACCTCTTACCTATCATCAATATATATTTGCCCTATGTTTTCATTTAAGGTACCAACAAGTTCAGTTAATAGTGAAATAACCTTAGAATATTGCATTCTTGTTGGTCCAATAACACCAATAGTTCCCAGCGGCTGATTTCCAAGACTATAAATTGCTGAAACTATACTGCAATCTTGGGCATTTTTAATAAAGTTTTCTTTTCCAATGCTGATAACAAAACCATTTCCACTTTTAGATCTTTCAAAGGCATTACTACTAAATAATTGTCTTAGAGTGTCTTTATCATCTATTAGTGATAAAAATTGTCTTGCCTTCTCTATATCATTGTACTCTGGATAATTAAATATATTAGCAGCACCTTCATAGAAAATCTCACTATTATCAGCTTTACTTAGTGCATCATAAAGTGTAGAAATAATTGCATCAAAAATATCTTCATACCCTTTAAGTTGAACTTTTAATTCATTTATCACTCTTAAATTTATATCTCGAATTGTTAAATTAGCAAGATTGTTATTTAACATATTTGATAATTTTTGAATCATTTCACTACTTATATGTTTGTTAATTCTTATTATATTGTTATATATCATGTTATTTTGAGTTATTATTACAGCAAGAATACTATTACTATTTATATTCAAAAGTTGAATTAATTTAATGGCACTATTTCTTACAGATGGAGTTCTAACAACACAAGTAAGCTTAGTAAGCTCCGACAAAAGTGTTATAGCTCTTTTTACAATCTTATCCACCTCATATAGAGCCTCATCAATAAGCTCTTTTTTTATCATTAGCTCTTCTTGAGGTGTTAACTTAGGTACTTGAATAAGTTTATCAACATATAGTCTATAACCGCTGTCTGACGGCTTTCTACCCGACGAAGTATGCAACTGTTCAATTAGTCCCATCTCTTCCAAGTCAGACATTTCGTTTCTTATAGTAGCTGAACTTACACCTAAATCATATTTCTTAGCTATAGTCCTTGAACCCACTGGTTCTCCAGTGATAATATAATCCTGGATAATAGCTTCAAGTATTTTAATTTTTCTCTCATCCATACTTAAATACTTATTCAAAAGATCACCTCATTTATTAGCACTCTTACTGATTGAGTGCTAACGACTACGATTTAAACTTATCACTCTAATATTTTTTTGTCAATATCATCTTTTTTACGTAATTAATCTATTTTCACTAAAATTTCTCACTCATTCTTTCTTTTCTTTTAAATACTCGCTTTTTCTCAAGATTTTATCCAACCTTTAACATTTCAATATAAAATCACTCATAATCATATTAGATACTTCTATACCCCTTGGAGATAAAGATAAATACCCATCTATCTCTTCCATTAATCCATTATTTTTGTATTTATCAATAACCTGACTATATACTTTATCTATAGATATATTAAATCTTTGCTGAAATTCACCAATTGAAATTCCTTCTATCTTTCTGAGTCCCATAAACATAAATTCTTCCATGTCATCTTTTATTGTATTCTTCTTCCTGTCTACTATAGCATTGCCATTGCTATTAATAGCCTTTATATATTCTTCAATATTTTCTACATTCCTATACCTAAACCCATTTTTATATGAATGAGCTGATGAACCACATCCAATATATTCTTGGAGATTCCAATAAACTAAATTATGTTTACACTGAAAATTATGTTTAGAAAAATTTGAAATTTCATATTGAAAATATCCATTCACATTCAAAAAATCTAGAGTATATGAATACATATCTCTTTCTACTTCCTCTTCAGGTAAATTCAACTTATCCGCCTCATATAATCTATATATAGGAGTTCCTTCTTCAATAATCAAGCTATAGCAAGACAAATGTTCCGGATCCAATTTTACAACTTCTCTTAGAGTTTCTTTCCAATCCTGCAAATCCTGATCTGGAAGTCCAAACATTAAATCTATATTTACATTTTTAAAACCTAACTCTCTTGACAATTGAAAACTTTTTATAAATTCTTCATTTGAATGTATTCTTCCTAATGCCTTAAGGTGTTTATCCTGCCATGCCTGCAGTCCTATACTAATTCTATTTACTCCCATTTCTTTGAAAAGCTTTAATTTTTCTTCACTGAAAGTTCCCGGGTTTCCTTCTACTGTAAACTCTAATCCTTCAGCTTTGTTTAAATTAGCTATGCTATTTTTAATTATTTCCCATCCTTCTAAAGATAAATAGGTGGGAGTTCCCCCACCTATAAATATAGTTCTAATCTTTTCATTTCCTATACTGTCTATTTCTTTAGAAAGAGCTTTTGCATAGTTCAGCATTTCACCTTCAAACCCACAAAAAGATGGGAAATCGCAATATAAACACTTTTGTTTGCAAAATGGAATGTGTATATATAAAGAAACACTATCCCCCATATTTTTTAGCTCCATTCTAATATAATTATATTAGTCAACCTTTAAAATTGACATAAATGCTTCTTGCGGCACTTCTACGCTACCGATTTGACGCATTCTCTTTTTACCTTCTTTTTGCTTTTCAAGAAGTTTTCTCTTTCTCGAGATATCTCCTCCATAGCACTTTGCAAGAACATCTTTTCTCATGGCCTTTACTGTTTCTCTAGCAATTATCTTAGCACCTATAGCAGCCTGAATAGGAACCTCAAACATTTGTCTTGGTATAACTTCTTTAAGTTTTTCAGCAATACCTCTACCCTTTTGATATGCTTTCTCTTCTGGCACTATCATGGATAGCGCATCTACTACATCTCCATTTAACAGCATATCAAGTTTTACAAGCTTAGCTTGTTTATATCCGTTTAATTCATAATCTAAAGAAGCATATCCTCTTGTTTTTGATTTTAAGGTATCAAAAAAGTCATATATTATTTCATTTAGAGGTATATAATAATTAAGTACTACTCTAGTAGTTTCAATATATTGCATATCAATAAATATACCTCTTCTATTTTGACATAGTTCCATAACTGACCCTACATAATCTGAAGGAGTTATTATAGAAGCCTTAACTACAGGTTCCTCCATAAACTCTATTTCTGTTGGATCTGGCAGATTAGTTGGGTTTGTAATTTCTAACATTTCTCCATCTCTTCTATATAATTTATAGATAACAGAAGGAGCAGTTGTTATAATATCTAAATTAAATTCTCTTTCTATTCTCTCTTGAATTATTTCCATGTGTAATAATCCCAAGAATCCACATCTAAATCCAAATCCTAATGCTATTGATGTCTCTGGTTCAAAGGATAGAGCAGCATCATTTATTTTAAGCTTTTCTAATGCCTCTTTTAATTCATCGTATTTTGCACCATCTACAGGGTAAATACCACTAAAAACCATTGGTATGGCTGGTCTATATCCTTCTAATGGTTCTTTAGCAGGTCTTTCCGCTTCAGTTATTGTATCTCCTACTGCAGCATCTCCAAGATTCTTTATGGAAGCAGTTATATATCCAACATCCCCAGCACTAAGTTGATTCATAGGAAAGAAACCTGGTGTAAACACACCTACTTCTGTTACGTCATATTCTTTTCCACTTGCCATAAATTTTATCTCAGTACCTACTTTTACTGTACCTTCCTTAATTCTAACATAGCATACTACACCTTTATAGCTATCATAATATGAATCAAATATTAATGCTTTTAAAGGAGCTTCTTCATCTCCCCCTGGTGCAGGTACCTTTTCTACTACAGCTTCTAATACATCTTTAATGTTTAATCCAGTTTTAGCTGAAACTAGCGGAGCATCTTGGGCTTCAATTCCAATGACGTCCTCTATTTCCTGTTTAATTTCATCTGGCCTTGCACTTGGCAGATCAATTTTATTTATAACTGGTACTATTTCTAAATCATGATCTAGCGCTAAATAGCAATTTGCTAATGTTTGTGCTTGTATTCCCTGAGTTGCATCTACTACTAATATAGCACCCTCACAGGCAGCAAGACTTCTTGAAACTTCATAATTAAAATCTACATGTCCTGGTGTATCAATTAAATTTAGTATATATTCTTCTCCACTATCTCTTTTATAGATCAATCTTGCAGCTTGAGATTTTATAGTTATACCTCTTTCACGTTCTAATTCCATATTATCTAGTACTTGATTTTCCATTTCCCTATTTGTCAAAGTACCTGTTTCCTCTAATAATCTATCTGCAAGTGTAGACTTACCATGATCGATATGTGCTACTATCGAAAAGTTTCTTATATACTTTTTTCTATCGTTCTGCATTACATTTACCCCCATTGCACATAATAAATCGTAATAAATTATATCATATAATTCTAGAGTAATGTCAACAATAACTATTTTTATGTGCATTTACATTTTAAATTATATATTATCTACTAGATTACTCATAGTAGTTTTTACTTTACTAAATGTATTATAAAATTTAAATTTTAAGTTGTTTATAACATTGCCGTTTATGAAAAAAATATAATTATTTGTATCTATCCTGAAATCAAAGGGCTTAGGATTGTATAATATTCTTATTTTAGGCATAACTGTTTCCGAATCTTTTGTATCTTTTTTACTATCAGTATTTCCTATATCGTATTTATCGGGATAAGTTAATACTTCGCCCATATAATCTAAATTCCAAGATAGTTTTTCTTTATTATAGTTTATATCTTCATGATTAATATCTCCAGCTATACTAGAGTATATCTGCCTGTTTAAGTTTATATTTACTGTACATAATCCAATAATCACAAAAACTATCATGCTAATATAAATAATCTTAAATTTAGCCATAAAAAAAGTACCTCCTTTATATTTTAAGGATGTACTTTTCAGTCTACTTTTATTCATTTTTTCCATTTATTTGTTCAGCAATTATTCTAGCCAAATATTTTGTTGAAGCCTTAGCCTCTTGAATAGTATTTATATGAGATCCAATTTCTATAAGTACTGAATTATTGCTGGCATCTTGATTGTAAAACTTTCTTCCATAATTATAATAGAAAGTTCCTTTGTTAAAGCTTGGATTTTCTTTGTTTCCAGGATAATATTTGTTGGATATGTTTCTTATATTCTCAGCTAGTTTCAAATTTTTATCTGCATGTGGATTCTTTTTTGTCATTACAAAAGCAAATCTAGCCACATCTTCTCCATTTATATTGGTAGTAACAGCTTTTTTATTTTCCACCGAATCCCTGTGTAGATCTATTATTAGTTTAAAATCTTTATATTCCTTCAAATACTTATCTAATGTTACTCTAGATCTTTCATAACTTTTGTTATAAGTAACAGTATCATGAACTGTAGTATCGTGTAATACATTTATACCATACTTCTCTAATTCACTTTTAAATTCTTCTCCTACCGCACAAATATTTTTATCTTTATCAGCTATATTTGTACCATAGGGTTTATAGCTTTCACATGTATGTGTATGATATATAAGCACTTCAGGCTTTGAAGGCATTTTTTTCTTTAACTCAGGACTGAATGCAGGTGCTGAATTCATATTTCCGTTACTTTGGGATTGTGTTTCCTCTTCATATACTTGATCATAATTTAGTGTAAATCTATTTAATGCCCCTTCTGGATCTCGCATTGCTGAGTTATTCTTACTTTCAGTATATGTCACATATGCAATCTCTTTGCCTACTATATTTAAATGGTTTCCTTTACCTATTCCTAATAAGTTTAGTAATCCTCCATATGCCGATACGTCTACACTTTCAAACTTTTCTTCAGCACCATTAGATTTAAATATAGGCAGACTATACCCTATAATTCTTGTATAGATATTATTCTCACCAAAGTTACCTCTAACAGATAATTTATTTATTCCACTGAGTATTAATATTGTCAGTAATACACTAGCTAAAAGTGTAGCAAGAATAGTTACAAAATTATAATTGCTATTTTTTCTAAAGTTCACTATGACCCCTCCCTTGTTTGTTTTATATATATGAGAGGTCACTTTAATAATATTACTAATTTATATATCTATTTATATCTTCTAATCCTAATGCAGGTTGCAGAGCAATATTTATTCCATTTGCTATTATTTTTGAAACTGAATCAATTACCATGTCTATTTCCTTTGGCGTTACAATCATATCTCCTACATAAGGATATAATATTTCATTTATTAATCTCTGCTTTTCCTCTCTATCTAAGGAATTAAGCATATTATAAAATTCGCTTCCCTTTGTTGACTGGCTTACAAGTGCATCTAATGCCATGTCTAGTGTATCATTTGCCAAAGTAGCAGCATGCACAACAGTAGGAATTCCTATTGCAATTACTGGTATTCCCAAGGTTTTCTCACTAATTTCCATTCTCTTATTGCCTATACCTGAACCTGGTGAAATACCAGTATTTCCAATCTGAATGGTCTTATTTACCCTATCTGTTTTTCTTGAAGCTAATGCATCAATGCATACAATTAAATTAGGTTTTATTTTTTCAGTAACAGCTCTTATTATCTCACCTGTTTCAATTCCAGTAAGTCCTAAAACTCCTGGAGATAATGCACATACTGGTCTTATATTTTCATCTATTTTATCCGGAATTAGCTCCTTTAGATGTCTTGTAATCATGAGTCTTGAAATAACTTTTGGGCCAAGTGCATCAGGAGTTACATTCCAGTTTCCAAGCCCTACTACTAAAGTTGTCATGCTTTTATCCAAATTTATCATGCTGGATAGTGTCTTTGCAAAAACCTCGCTTACATCGTCCATTACATCTCTATCATGGTTTACACTCTCGGGCATTTCTATAGTAATATATCTTCCTATAGGCTTACCCATGTTCTTTTCTCCCATTTCATCTAGTATATTGACATCTACAATTTTCATTCCACTATCAAAATACTCATCAATTTTAACCCCTGAAATTTCTTTACTATTCTGCTCTTCATATAGTTCCTTTGCCTCTATAGCTAGGTCAGTTCTTACATTTTTCATGTACTCACTTCCTTTTTTCATACTTTTAAAGATATTTTTAGCTAATTCTTCAATAATAATTCATAAAGTTGAACAATTTGTGGACTTCAATATATTAAATTTAGAAATTTTCTACTTGAAGTGCCTAGTAAATAATGCTATAATATCATTTGTTGAGTAAGGCAATTCAATTATGAATTCCCCAAAGCTGCTTAACCCTACTAAAATCATAAGGGGGTGAAAATGAGATGGCAAATATAAAATCAGCTAAAAAGAGAATAAAAGTTATAGAAACAAAAACTCTTAGAAATAAAATGATTAAATCATCATTAAAAACACAAATAAAGAAATTCGAATCTGCTATCGCTAGTAATGAATTAGCAGAGGCTAAGACTGTATATTTATCAGTTGTAAAAGCTTTAGATATGGCTGCAGCAAAAGGTATCTTACATAAGAACAAGGCTGCAAGAAAAAAATCAAGATTAGCTGCAAAATTAAATGGATTAAGCGCTTAATGAAATAAACCGGTGATAACACCGGTTTTTATTTTATGTCTTTAATATTTTAATCCACTAATGACTATACTGTTGCTGTCTTTATAATAAGCAATTCCATTTCAATCTTTGAATCCACAGTTGAAGTTTTTAATACTCTCTCTGTATATAAACACAATTCCATGCTATTTTTTAATTGGCTTATATTAAATTTTTTACTTTGCAGCATCATTTTTTCGCATATGTATGGATGAAGTTTTAAATCAGAGGCTATCTGATCTTTATTTTTTCCCTGTTCCATTCCAAGCTTAATATCAAATAACATTTTAAATTGTCTTTGTATCATCCTCAGTATTACTGTAACTGATTCACCTTTAAATAGTAGTTCGTTTAATATATCTAGTGATTTTTCAGGTTTTTTCTGAGATATAAAATCTACTAAGTTAAAAATATCATTGTCATTTTTTACAACCACTAAATCAGTTATATCCTTTGTAGTTATATCCCTATCTATAGTATAACAACATAATTTTTCAACTTCATTTTTAATAATGTCCATATTATTTTCAACATTACTGCAAAACAGTGCTAGATCTGCTTTACTGATGTTTTTACCTTTGCTTTTAAAAATTTCTTCTACCTTTCTTTGTAACATAGCCCCTTTTAGCTTTGAAACCTTAACTATAGAGGCAGCTTTATCTAACTTTTTTAGTTTATAACTTTCCTTTTCTCTATCATTTTCAAAAATGTAATACATTATAAGTATACATTCATTAGGCAGTTTTTTTATATATTCACTAATATCCTTAGACAAACTTTCCATGGCTTTATCTACTTTGTCCCTTAGAAAATTTGCTCTATAAATTAATACAATTTTTTTATCGCTCATAAAAGGCAGTGTTTCACATGCATTTATAATAGAATCTATGTTTACATTAGTTCCATCTAATTGAACATAATTTAAATCTAGAAATTCTTTATTTACTGCCTTATTAATTATCTTATTTATACTTTTTTTAATACTTTGTTCATCGCTTCCACAAAATATATAGCAATTATTCAATTCGTTTTTTTTAAGTTTGTGCTCTAGTGATGGTAAATCAATCAATATCATTTCCCCCATTTTTAATTAATATAATATCATTTGTGATGACAGTTACCTTAGCCTATATCTAACTTATTTTCACTTTATTATATCACGTTGAACATTATTATAAAACATGTCATAATTACTGGGAAATATCTTAAATTTTTATAACCACGCTTTACAAATATGAAATTCATAAATAGTGCTAACATAAATACTCCATAGAGAAAATTATATTCTGTTGTTGGTGGAGATAATTTAAGTAGTATATATGTGGCACCATCAATAGATGTTAGTATAGAATATAATGCTGAAATATTTAATTTGAATAAGGAATTTATTTTAAATAATAAAATCCCAATGTTTCCTAGAAGAATTACAATAGAATATATTGGTATTAATATTAAATTTGCTGGTATAAAGAACATGCTAACATTTTTAATTGTGCACATTACATAAGGCATTGAAAAAACCTGAGCACTTAAAGTCATGCTAAGAGGTTCATTTATACTTTGTGGAATTCTATACATATACCTTTGAAATTTTTTATTATATAAAATTATACCTAGGGTTGCTAAAAACGATAAATTAAATCCAATATCTAATATATAATAGGGTTTTAATATAATTAACATAAGTCCCGCTAGACTAAGTGCAGATAGGCTATCGTAATTTCTATAAGTTATTTTAGAAAACTTTAAGACTAATATCATTATAAAAGCCCTGATTGTAGCAGCTTTAGCCCCTGTAAAAATCATATATATAAAAGCAATAATTAAAGATAGCTTTACTCCTAAAAATACTTCTAAGAACTTATATACTACAGCTATATGAAATCCAGATACACTAATAATATGAGATATTCCAAGCTCATTAAACTCTTTCTTTTGGTCAAATGATAGATATTTGGTATCTCCATAGCAGCATGCCATTATTATTGATGCTTTTTTTTCATCTAATGCTTTACTATATTTTATATATAATTTATCCCTAAAATTATATAGCTCTTGTACAAAGTCTGAACCTTTTTTCCTATATTCTATAATATTATACTTTCCAACAATTCCTTTAAAATAATCTTCTTCACTTTTAAAATTTCCTTTGGCAACTATTCTTTCCCCATCTTTTAAGTTATTTAACTTACCGTAGAGCTCTACCTTTCTCCCTTTATAATTTACTATATAATATCCCTTTTTATTTTCAATGACCCTTCCCTCTAATTCATGTCCTATATTTATAGAAAAATATAGATAAAAACTAAAGCATCCTATAATAAAAAAAGTAGTTATTACTAAAAATTCTTTTTTATCTTCATTAAAAAATACTATTCCTAATAGTATTGCTGCCAATATTGATCCTGATAAAACATGTCCCTTCATTAAAATAAGAAGTAGAAAGCAACCTATATAAACCGATACAAAATAATAAACTAAAGGTCTTTTCATATTATACTCCTTTAAGTATCGTTAATTATTCAATAAAAATATACCTCAACATATGATTTTAACCATAATATTGAGGTATAATCAGTTAAGTATTTTATTTTTTATCTACTTCTTTTATAAATCTTAAAAATACAATTTGAAGGATAAGAGCTATAAACAATATCTTTAATTCCCAAAATACATTTTTTAGCAATATTGTATTGCTTATATAAAGTACTTTCAAAG
>JAYFRK010000137.1:0-3654 GCA_034925975.1 Clostridium sp. | reverse complement strand
TTTAAACCAAATAGGAGCTTTTTCAGGAATGATACACTTTGTAATAGGTACATTTATTCCACTTGTTATGGTTTGTACTATGACATTAATAGTTGATAAAAGCATTAAAAAGGGATTAGAAGTTTTACCATTAGCTTTATTTGGAGGATTAGTATTTACAGTCCCAGAAGTAATAATAGCAACTTTTGTAGGACCAGAACTTCCAGCATTATTAGGTGGATTAATATCTATACCAATATTTGTAATTGCTATTAAAAAAGGAATGTTTGTTCCTAAAGCAAATTGGGATTTTAAACCTCATGATCAATGGGAAGAAGACTGGGAAGGTTCAATTAAAGCTGGAAGCAGCAGACCAGTAGATGCTAGACAATTAAGTGCAGCAAAGGCTTGGGCTCCGTATATACTAATAGGTATATTACTATTAATTGGACGTCTAAAATGGTTAGGGGTTACTCCATTATTAAAAGTTTGGAATATAGAATGGACAAATATTTTAGGAACATCTATATCAAGAGGTATTACACCACTATATAATCCAGGAATTATCCCATTCATGTTAGTTGCATTAATTATTCCATTTATGCATGGATTAGATAGAAAAGAAGCATTTAAGGCTTGGGGAGATACGTTAAAGGAAATAAAACCAGCAGCTATAGCATTATTCTTTGCATTAGGTATGACTTATATCATGATGAACTCAGGAGCAGCAGCAGGTAGTGATTCAATGCTTATAGTTATGGCTAAAACTGCAGCTATGCTAGCTGGAAGTGGATGGTATATAGTTGCTCCTATAGTTGGTATACTAGGTTCCTTTGTATCTGGTAGTGCCACAGTATCAGATATTATGTTTGGTGCATTACAATTTAGTGCAGCTAAAGAAGTTGGAATACCAATAATATCTACATTAGCATTACAATCAGTTGGGGGAGCCGCTGGAAATATGATATGTGTTCACAATGTAGTTGCTGTTTTAACTACAGTTGGACTTGTAGGTAAAGAAGGTAAGATAATTAAAAATAATATTAAGATATGTATTGCATATGGAGTATTAGCAGGAATAGTAGCAATAATAGTTGTTAAGTTCTTTATGTTAAATCTATTTTAATAAAAAATATAATATACAAATTATACCGTAAGTATTACAGATAAAATAATTATCTAGCATGTTAATTTATATTACTCAATGGAGTTTTAACATGCTAGATAATAAAATCTAATATAATTAGCATTCTAACAATTAGTATTCTTATTTTTAATTTGGTTTCACTTATTTCACTATGCTTAATATAACTGGAGAAAGTTTTATTAAGCATGGTGAAATGTGTAAATATTATAAAAAAATATTAAAATTAGAGGAGGAATAATAATGGAATTTAAAAATGTTATTTTAACAAAAGAAAATGGAATAGGATATCTTACTATCAATAGACCTAAGGCTTTAAACGCATTAAATTCAGAAACTTTAGGTGAAATATGCTCAGCTGTTGACGAAATTTCAAAAGATGATGAAATATTGGTAGTAATTTTGACAGGTGCAGGAGAGAAATCTTTTGTAGCAGGAGCAGATATCTCAGAAATGAAAGATATGAATGTTATTGAAGGTAGAAAATTCGGAATATTAGGAAATAAGGCTTTCAGAGCTATTGAAACACTAGAAAAACCAGTAATAGCAGCTGTAAATGGTTTTGCTCTAGGTGGAGGCTGTGAACTTTCTATGGCTTGTGATATGAGAATTGCTTCAACAAATGCTAAATTTGCTCAACCAGAAGCAGGATTAGGAATAACTCCAGGTTTTGGTGGAACACAAAGATTGCCAAGACTTGTTGGTATGGGAATGGCTAAACAATTAATATATACAACAAACATGATAGATGCTCAAGAAGCTTACAGAATTGGACTTGTAAATAAGGTTGTTGCTTTAGAAGAATTAATTTCAGAAGCTGAAAAAATAGCTAAAGACATTATTAAAAATGCACCATTTGCTGTTAAACTTTGTAAACAAGCTATAAACAGAGGAATGCAAGTAGATATGGATACTGCAATAGCTTTTGAAGCTGAATTATTTGGAGCATGTTTCTCAACAGAAGATCAAACAGAAGGAATGACAGCTTTCATAGAAAAGAGAAAAGAAAAGAACTTCAAGAATAGATAATATTAATAGATAAAGAGGACATATTTGGGGCTAAGAAAATGTTAATATGGTTTTATAAATTTAACATTTTCTTAGCAAAATAGTGTAAACGTTTTATTTATAAAATATATTATAGGGTGGAGGAATAATAATATGATAGGAGTAATTGGAATTATAGTTTCACTAGGACTTTTAATGTATCTAGCTTATAGAGGTATTACAGTGCTTATTTTAGCACCTGTTTTAGCCTTGTTTGCAACTATTATGAGCAGTGGAATGGATGCTCATATAATGGCAACCTATACAGAAATATTTATGAAGGCGTTTGCAGGTTATGCAAAATCATATTTCCCTGTATTTTTATTAGGAGCTATATTTGGTAAAGTTATGGATGATTCAGGTTCAGCAAAATCAATTGCTCACGCTATAGCAAAAAAATTAGGTGCGGATAAATGTGTACTAGCAGTTGTTTTATCAGTTAGTATCTTAACTTATGGCGGAGTATCAATGTTTGTTGTTGCTTTTGCAGTATTTCCAATAGCAATGCAATTATTTAAAGAAGCAGATATACCTAAGAGATTAATACCAGGAACCATTGCATTAGGTTCATTTACATTTACAATGACAGGTCTTCCAGGATCACCACAAATACAAAATGCAATTCCAATGCCTTTCTTTGGAACAAATGCTTACGCAGCACCTGTGCTTGGTATAATAGCATCAATTTGTATGTTTATTGGAGGTATGGCATGGTTAACTCATAGAGTAAAGCAAGCTAAAGCTAAAGGAGAAGGTTATGGAGATCACCCAGGTGAAAAAATTACTAAATTTGATGATAGTCAATTACCTTCATTAACACTTTCACTAACTCCAATAGTATTAGTATTAGTTATAAACTTTATATTATCAAAATTCGTGATTGTAGCAGGAAAATACGATGGAGCATTCTTAGAAAAAGAGCCATACTTAACTACTTTATCAAAGGTAGCAGGTACATGGAGCTTAATCATAGCATTAGTTATTTCAATATTAGTAACAATATTATTAAACTTAAAGAGAATGGAAAGCGCTAAAAATAGCGTAAACCAAGGTGCTATAGGCTCTCTTCTTGCAATTATAAATACATCTTCAGAGGTTGGATATGGAAATGTTATACAATCTTTGGCGGCATTTGCAATTGTTAAGGAAGCTTTACTTGGAGTTTCAAGTAACCCTCTTATATCAGAAGCAATATCAGTAAACGTTCTTGCAGGTATAACTGGTTCAGCTTCAGGCGGTATGAGTATTGCTCTTGGAGTGCTAGGAAAACAATATTTACAAATGGCTATAGATCAAAATATTAATCCACAAGTGCTTCACAGAATTGCAGCTCTTGCAAGTGGTGGTTTCGACTCACTTCCTCATAATGGAGCAGTAATAACACTTCTTGGAATTTGTGGGTTATCTCATAAAGAATCATATATAGATATTTGTATGATTTCAGTTGTAATTCCAATATGTACTCTTGTCATAACTGTAATATT
>JAYFRK010000107.1:0-2192 GCA_034925975.1 Clostridium sp. | reverse complement strand
TAACTGGTCCTATTCCTGATATTATACCTGAAGATAGATATTTCTCTATTCCCTCTAGTGAAGTTGGAACTATCTCTTCACACAAACTCACTTTAAATTGTTCACCAAATTGAGGATGATTAAACCATTCACCCTGAATTTTTAAATTTTGCCCTTCTGATATATAAGGTATGAATCCAGTTATAGTGATTTTCTTTTTTTTATCCTTTATATGTGCTACTACATATCCATTATTTTCGTTTTTAAAAACTATTCCCTCTACTGTTCCTTGTACTTCAGCCATAAAATCGCTCCTAAAATATAATTAACTTAAGTTAATTATAAGGTATATGCCTAACACTTCTCAACTATTATGTATTATTTAATATTTTTACCATGATTTTATTTAATAAACCTAAAGCTAATTATCTTCTCCATATAAAAAAAGCTAATATCGGAAATGTGATATTAGCTTTTTTTATTTAATTATTAGGCTCTGTTTTAAATGAATGTTGATTTTTACGTTCATTTAAAACTTTCCATTAGTATGTTAAAACATAGCCAGTTATTATATATATTTTTTGATAGCTTCTACTTTATCTAGCTGTTCCCATGGAAGTTCTACATCAGTTCTTCCAAAGTGGCCGTAAGCTGCTGTTTGTCTATATAATGGTCTTCTTAATTCTAAATCTCTAATTATTGCACCAGGTCTTAAGTCAAATACTTTGTTAACTATTTCTACTATTTTATCGTCTTCAACTTTTCCTGTTCCAAAAGTATTTACTAAAAGTGATACTGGGCGAGCAACACCTATAGCATAAGCTAAACCTATTTCAAGTTTATCTGCAACTCCAGCTGCTACTAAGTTTTTAGCAACCCATCTTGCTGCGTAAGCTGCTGATCTGTCAACTTTTGTTGGATCTTTTCCTGAAAAAGCTCCGCCACCATGTCTTCCGTATCCACCATAAGTATCAACTATAATCTTTCTTCCTGTTAATCCTGTATCTCCATGCGGTCCACCGATAACAAATCTTCCTGTTGGATTTATGTAGTACTTTGTTTTGTCATCTAACCATTCATTAGGAATTATAAATCTTATTACATGTTCCATAAGATCTTTACGTATTTGCTCTTGCGTAACTTCTGGATCATGTTGAGTTGAAACAACTATAGCATCTATTCTTACAGGTTTATCATCCTCATATTCAACTGTAACTTGAGTTTTGCCATCCGGTCTTAAGTATGGTAATATACCGTTCTTTCTAACCTCTGTTAATCTTCTTGAAAGCTTATGTGCCATACTTATAGGAAGAGGCATATATTCTGGTGTTTCATTAGAAGCAAATCCAAACATAAGTCCTTGATCTCCAGCTCCTATTGCCTCAACTTCGTCTTTTTCACCTTCTCTTGACTCTAAGGCTTCATCTACACCCATAGCTATATCTACTGATTGCTCATCAATTGCTGTCAATACAGCACATGTTTCAGCGTCAAATCCATATTTAGCTCTTGTATATCCTATATCTGTAACGACTTCTCTTACAAGCTTTGAAATATCAACATAACAGTTCGTGGATATTTCTCCCATAACCATAACCATTCCGGTTGTGACTGCCGTTTCACAAGCTACCCTTCCATTAGGATCTTTTTCTAAAATAGCATCCAAAATAGCATCTGAAATTTGGTCACACATTTTATCTGGATGTCCTTCTGTTACTGATTCTGAAGTAAATAATCTTCTCATTCTAAAATCTCCTTTCTAAAAAAATAAAACCCCTTCTTAATTGAAGAGGTTGATTGCGTGATTATCATGATTTCTTATCTTGCAGATTAAATCTGCAGGAATTAGCACCTTAGTACAATAGTACCGGTTGCTGGGTTTCACAGGGCCAGTCCCTCCACCTCTCTTGATAAGATTTTTTCTTATCTATTATTTAATTTTACTTAAGCAAAATAATATTATCACAGTATAATATCCATGTCAATAACATGAAGCTTAACTTATCATTAATTTTACAAATATTTATTTTATATAAATATTTAATTTGATTTATATAAAGTTAAAAATAGAAGGTTTTAACTGAATTTAAAATCAACATTCATATAAAACAGAACCTAAAAAAAAGACATCAATATTGATGTCTTTTATGGTGGAGGAGGATGGATTCGAACCATCGAAACGAAACGTAACAGATTTACAGTCTGCCCCCTTT
>JAYFRK010000412.1:0-2153 GCA_034925975.1 Clostridium sp. | reverse complement strand
ATACGAACTAGGAATATATTCTTCAGCTTATAAGATAGTATTCTTTTTAATTAATCTTATTGCAGTAATATTTACACCATTTTTTCCCCTTCTGATAAGTTACTTTCACGATAGGGATGTTAAAAATCTAGAAAAAGTAGTTAAAAATATTTGTAAGATAGTGATATTAATAGGATTCCCTATACTAATAGGGGGAATTATATTATCCAAGGATATAATAATTTTATTATTCGGTAAAAAGTATATAGAAGCATATTTGCCTTTTATTATACTCCTAGTTTATATATTTATATTATTTATGAGAGAAACCTATGGATATAGCTTAAATGCTTGGAATATGGAAGGAAAATATTTAAAAAGTGTTATAATATCATCTGCAGTAAACTTAATTTTAAATTTGATATTTATTCCTAAGTTTGGTATAGTAGCTGCTGCTATTACTACTTTGATTTCAGAGATAATTAATTTTGCAATTATGAGAAGTTACTCAATTAAAATTGTGGAAACAAACTATATTATAAATATAATAAAGCTAATTTTACCAATAGGAATAATGGCTTTATCAACAATAATTCTAAAATATTTTAATATAAATGTGTTACTAAATATATTAGTGGCTATAATTATATATTTCTTGTCAGTAATATATTTTAAGTATATTTCAAAAGAAGATATAAAAAAATTATTAAAGAAGAACAGTTGATGATGTGAAAATAACATCTAGAAGGTGATAAGTGTTGAGATATTCTGTTTTATACCCTAATACAAAAAATGTGAATTTAGTCAAAGAGATGGGGATGATACCATATAAGCTTTATAAGCTCTATGGATATGATTCAAAAATTGCCTGTTACAACCTAGATGAATATACTTATTTAAACGATGAGGTTAAAGGCTTAAAAATAGACTTTGTAGATAGAAAATTTAACAGATATAGCATTGATGGATTAAGATATTTAAATAAGGAAGCTAAGAATATAGATATACTTCAGATATTTCATGTAACCTTATATTCTTTACTTTATGCCTATAGGTATAAGATGCTTAATCCAAAAGGGAAGATATATTTAAAATTAGATTGCAGTCATAAGCTTATAGACAAAATAATGTCTTTGAATAGAATTCAGTACAAGCTCCTAAGACAATATTTCAATAAGGTGGATTTGGTAAGTGTAGAGCAAAAGGCTTTGTTAAATAAACTAAAAGAAATTTTGTCAGATCAAAAAGATAAAATTATTAATATACCTAATGGAGTGGATTTTAAGTATTTAGAAAGAAAAAATATATTTTACGATTATAAAATCAAGGAAAATATAATTTTAAATGTGGCTAGAGTAGGTACAGAAGAAAAAAATACAGAAATGTTGTTAGAGGCATTTAAAAATATTAAAAATATTAAAGACTTAGGCTGGAAGATGGTTATAATAGGACCAATAGAAAAGCATTTTGAAAAATACATTAATAAGTATTTTAGAGATAATCCTGATATGAAGAATTTAATTGAATTTAAAGGACCTATGGAGGATAGAGAAGAATTATTTAAATACTATCAAAAGACTAAGATATTTTCCCTAACTTCAAGATTTGAAAGCTTTGGAATAGCATTTATAGAAGCTGCAGCCTTAGGAAACGTTATTGTTTCAACAGATGTAGGTATTGCAAGTGAACTTATAGACAATGACAATGGAGCAGTAGTTAAAGTTGGAGATACTAAAGCGTTAACTAAGAAATTTGAAGAATTCATTACATCAGAAAAGTTGCGCGATTACTCTCTTAAGACATACCAAATATGTAAAGAAAATTTTGATTGGGATAAAATAATATCTAATCTAAATAACAATTTAAAAAATTTATTAAATGATTAAAACTTTTACTGACTTTATATATAAAGAAGTAAGCTTATTACTTTTTAAATTTGAATAATAACACTCCTTTCTACGGATAATAAGGTAGAAGGAGTGTGATTTTATGCAATTTTATGATGTAGTAAAAAAAAGAAAAAGCATAAAGAAATATAAAACTAACGAATTAGATAGAGAAAAGCTATTAAAAGTAATTGATGCAGCTATGATGTCCCCATCATGGAAAAATGAAACTCCATATAAGTTTATTCTTATAGACAAGGATATTATAAAACAAAATATAGCAAATAC
>JAYFRK010000034.1:0-7110 GCA_034925975.1 Clostridium sp. | reverse complement strand
TCTTCAAGAAGTTTTAACAGTTAAATCTGACGATGTTGTTGGTAGAGTTAAAACTTACGAATCTATTGTAAAAGGCGAAAATATACCAGAACCAGGTGTTCCAGAATCCTTCAAGGTTCTTATAAAAGAATTGCAAGCATTATGCTTAAATGTAAAAGTATTAAGTGATACTAATGAAGAAATCAAGATAAAAGAATCAGTTGAAGAAGAAATGGAAGAATTGGGAGTTAACATTGAAGGCATTGAAGATGAGATTGCTCCTGTATCAGGTGATGATATAGAAAATTACAAAAGTGAAGAAGATATAGAAGAAATTGGAGACATGGAAGATGTCGATGACTTTGATGAGGAACTAAAAATAGATTACGACGAGCTACCATTAGATGAACTTGGAGACGGCCTAGAACTAGAAGATTTCAATGATGAACATTAATTTGAAGGGAGGATTTACCCTTGATAGAATTAAATAATTTTGAGGCATTGCAAATAGGGTTAGCTTCACCTGAACAAATAAGGGAATGGTCAAGAGGGGAAGTAAAAAAACCTGAAACTATTAACTATAGGACTTTAAAACCTGAAAAGGATGGTTTATTCTGCGAAAGAATATTTGGACCAATCAAGGATTGGGAATGTCATTGTGGTAAGTATAAGAGAGTAAGATACAAAGGTATAGTATGTGACAGATGTGGAGTTGAAGTTACCAAATCAAAAGTAAGACGTGAGAGAATGGGGCATATAGAACTTGCTGCCCCAGTATCCCACATATGGTATTTTAAAGGAATACCATCAAGAATGGGACTTATACTTGATATGTCTCCTAGGTCTTTAGAAAAAATACTATATTTTGCATCATATGTTGTTTTAGACCCTAAGGAAACACCTTTATTAAAGAAACAACTATTAAGCGAAAAAGAATACAGAGAAAGCGTTGATAAGTACGGAGAAGAAGCTTTTGAAGCTGGAATGGGTGCAGAGGCTATTAAGGTCCTTTTACATGAAATAGACTTAGAACGTCTATCAGTTGAATTAAAAGAGGGATTAAAAACTAGCACAGGTCAGAAAAAAGTAAGGACTATAAGAAGATTAGAAGTAGTAGAGTCTTTTAGAAAATCTAGTAATAGGCCAGACTGGATGATAATTGATGTTATCCCTGTAATTCCTCCAGACTTAAGACCAATGGTTCAACTAGATGGAGGAAGATTTGCTACATCAGACTTAAATGATTTATACAGAAGAGTAATCAATAGAAATAATAGATTGAAAAAACTTTTAGATTTAGGTGCCCCTGATATTATAGTTAGAAATGAAAAGAGAATGCTTCAAGAAGCAGTAGATGCATTAATAGATAATGGTAGAAGGGGAAGACCAGTTACAGGTCCAGGAAATAGACCATTAAAATCATTATCAGACATGTTGAAAGGTAAACAAGGAAGATTTAGACAAAACTTACTAGGTAAACGTGTTGACTATTCAGGACGTTCAGTTATCGTTGTAGGACCTGAACTTAAAATGTATCAGTGTGGACTTCCTAAAGAAATGGCACTTGAGTTATTTAAGCCATTTGTTATGAAAAAGTTAGTTGAAAGTGGAGCAGCACACAATATTAAAAGTTCTAAAAAGATGGTAGAAAGAGTAATGCCTCAAGTATGGGATGTACTTGAAGAAGTTATATCTGAACATCCAGTTCTTTTAAACCGTGCTCCAACTCTTCACAGACTAGGAATTCAAGCATTCCAACCAATATTAGTAGAAGGAAGAGCTATTAAACTTCATCCACTAGTATGTACAGCATATAATGCTGACTTTGATGGTGACCAAATGGCTGTACACGTACCACTTTCAGTAGAAGCACAAGCAGAAGCAAGATTCTTAATGCTTGCAGCTAACAATATTTTAAAACCATCAGACGGAAAACCTGTATGTGTTCCTACTCAAGATATGGTATTAGGTTCATATTACTTGACATTAGATAAAGAAGGAGCTAAAGGAGAAGGAAAAGTATTCTCTAGCCCGGAAGAAGTTTTAATGGCTTATCAATCAGGCGTAGTTGATATACATGCTAAAATAAAGGTTAAATTATCAAAGATGAAAGATGATGATCTTGTTTATGGCATTATAGAAACAACTCCAGGAAAGCTTATATTTAATGAATCTATACCACAAGATTTAGGTTTTGTTGATAGAAGCAAGCCTGAAAATGAATTTAAATTAGAAGTAGATTTCTTAGTTAGTAAGAAAAATCTAGGAAAAATAATAGATAAATGTTATAACAAATATGGTCCAACACTAACATCAACAATGCTTGATAAAATAAAAGCAAAAGGATACCATTATTCTACTATAGGAGCTATAACAATATCTGTTTCAGATATGACAGTTCCAGCAGACAAAAACAGGTTGCTTGCTGATACTGATTTAGCAGTAGATAAAATTGAAAAGATGTAGAGAAGAGGATTTATATCTGAAGATGAAAGATATGAAAGAGTAATTGAAAAATGGACTCAAACAACAGAAGATGTTGCTAATGCACTTATGGAGAATCTTGATAAGTTTAACCCTATATTCATGATGGCCGATTCAGGAGCCAGAGGTTCTAAGTCTCAAATCAAGCAACTTGCTGGTATGAGAGGACTTATGGCTAATCCATCTGGTAAGATTATAGAGTTACCTATCAGAGCTTCATTCAGAGAAGGATTAGACGTATTAGAATATTTCATATCTACTCATGGTGCTAGAAAAGGTAATGCGGATACAGCTCTTAAAACAGCTGACTCTGGATACTTAACTAGAAGACTTGTTGACGTAAGCCAAGACGTTATAGTAAGAGAAGAAGACTGCGGTGCTCAAGAAGGATTTGAAGTATTAGAAATTAAAGAAGGAAATGAAATAATAGAACCATTAAGTGAAAGACTTAACGGTAGATATTCAGCAGAGGATATAAAAGATCCGTCTACTGGAGAAATAATAGTACCAAAAGATACTTACATGAATATAGATTTAGCAGAAAAAGTAGAAGCAACTGGAATCAAAAAAGTTAGAATAAGATCTGTATTCACTTGCAAATCAAAACATGGTGTTTGTTCAAAATGCTATGGAATGAATATGGCTACAGCAAGAAAGATAAATATAGGAGAAGCTGTAGGTATAATAGCGGCTCAATCTATAGGAGAACCAGGAACCCAGCTTACAATGAGAACTTTCCACACTGGTGGAGTTGCTGGTGCAGACATAACTCAAGGTCTTCCTAGAGTTGAGGAATTATTTGAAGCTAGAAAACCAAAGGGACTCGCTATAGTATCTGAAGTAGCTGGTACAGTAAAACTTGAAGAAACTAAGAAAAAGAGAATTGTTCATGTGATGGACAATGAAGGAGAACAAAAGAGCTATGATATACCATTCGGTTCAAGAATTAAAGTTTCTAATGGACAAAAAATAGAAGCTGGAGATGAAATAACTGAGGGTTCAGTTAATCCGCATGATATATTAGCAATTAAAGGACCTAAGGAAGTTAAAAATTATTTACTTTCAGAAGTTCAAAAAGTATATAGACTTCAAGGTGTTGATATAAATGACAAACACTTAGAAGTTGTTGTAAGACAAATGACAAGAAAAGTAAAGATAAGAGAATCTGGAGATACTGATTTACTTCCAGGAACTTTAGTAGATATATTTGACTTTAATGAAATAAATGAAAAAGCCAGAGAAGAAGGTAGAGAAGAAGCAACTGGAGATATAGCTTTATTAGGAATAACAAAAGCTGCTCTAGCTACAGATTCCTTCCTATCAGCAGCATCGTTCCAAGAAACAACAAGAGTGCTTACTGACGCTGCAATTAAAGGTAAGATTGATCCATTATTAGGATTAAAGGAAAATGTAATAATTGGTAAGCTAATACCAGCAGGTACTGGAATGATGAGATATAGATCAATAAAATTAAGTACTGATAAAAAAGAAGAAACTGAAGAGCTAGTAAATATTAACGAAGCTTAATATTGATTTTATTGACATAGCTAAAGTAAAATGTTAAAATACATTTTGTATGTTACGTTTATGATTAGAGACAGGGCTTGCTCTTGTCTCTAACATAATGTTTTGAGGGGGTTCTTGAATGGTAAATAGGATTGAGGGTGAAAAAGTTATTGGCCTAAAACAAACTATTAAAAGCATAAAGAACGGTGAAGGCAAATGCTTATATATAGCAAAAGATGCTGATACTAAGTTAATTTCTCCTGTGATACAATTAGCCAAGGAAAGATCACTTCAAGTAACTTATATAGAAACGATGAAAGAGCTAGGAACATTATGTGGAATAGAAGTAGGATCAGCTGTTGCACTAGTTCTAGAGCCATAACTATGCTAATCACAAATTTATATATAGTAGAATTCTAAAAACTAAGGAGGTGAAAAAATGCCAACAATTAATCAACTTGTAAGAAAAGGAAGAAAAGCAGTTGAAGAAAAATCAGCATCACCAGCATTAAAACAATGTCCACAAAAAAGAGGAGTTTGTACAGTTGTTAAAACAACTACACCTAAGAAACCTAACTCAGCTTTAAGAAAAGTAGCAAGAGTAAGACTTACAAATGGATATGAAGTTACAGCTTATATTCCAGGAGTAGGACACAATCTACAAGAACATAGTGTTGTTTTAATAAGAGGTGGAAGAGTAAAAGACCTTCCAGGTGTTAGATACCACATAGTTAGAGGAGCACTTGATGCTTCAGGAGTAGCTAACAGAATGCAATCAAGATCAAAGTATGGTGCAAAGAGACCAAAACAAAAGTAATTTTTGAAAATAGTGCTATGTCTTCAGCATTTATATAGATTCATTTATAGATATTTTGCAGAAGAGAGCACTTTGCGGTGGATTGCCGAGTACCTGTGAATTAAATTTATTATGTTAAGGAGGGAAGAAAAGTGCCAAGAAAAGGAAATGCGCCTAAAAGAGACGTTTTACCAGATCCAATGTACAACAGTAAGGTTGTTACAAAACTTGTAAACTCAATAATGCTAGACGGTAAAAAAGGAGTAGCACAAAAAATATGCTACGATGCATTTGCAATAATTGCTGAAAAAACAGGAAAAGAAGCTATTGAAGTTTTCGAAGCAGCTATGGATAATGTTATGCCAGTACTTGAAGTAAAAGCTAGAAGAATTGGGGGCGCTACTTATCAAGTTCCTATAGAAGTAAGACCAGAAAGAAGACAGACTTTAGGAATTAGATGGATAGTAGATGCTACAAGAAAAAGAGGAGAAAAGTACATGAGAGAGCAATTAGCAGGAGAATTAATGGATGCTGCTAATAACACTGGTGCTGCTGTTAAAAAGAGAGAAGATACTCATAAAATGGCAGAAGCTAATAAAGCGTTTGCTCACTACAGATACTAATAAATATAAAACTGTTTTGGGGTCCCAAAACAGTTTTATCCAATTTTAATTTTGACATTGCAAATTGAACAATTTACATATTGAGAGGAGGAAAAACGAGTGGCTAGACAATATCCGTTAGAAATGTTCCGTAATATTGGAATAATGGCTCATATCGATGCTGGTAAAACTACAGCGACTGAGCGTATATTATTCTATACAGGAAAGACTCATAAAATAGGTGAAACCCATGAAGGCGCAGCTACAATGGACTGGATGGTTCAAGAGCAAGAAAGAGGTATAACAATTACTTCTGCTGCAACAACATGTTTTTGGAAAGATCACCAAGTAAATATTATAGATACACCAGGACACGTAGATTTCACTGTTGAAGTTGAAAGATCTTTAAGAGTACTTGATGGTGCAGTTACTATCCTTGATGCAAAAGGTGGAGTTGAACCGCAAACTGAAACTGTATGGAGACAAGGAGATAAATATCATGTACCTAGAATGATATTCGTAAATAAAATGGATATTTTAGGTGCTGATTTCTTTATGTCAATTCAATCAGTTAGAGATAGATTACGTGCGAATGCAGTTCCTATACAACTTCCAATAGGAAAAGAAGATAATTATGAAGGTCATATTGATCTTGTAACTAACAAGGCAATTATTTTTGATAAGGAACTAGGAGTAAACTTCGAAGAAGTTGAGATTCCAGCAGACTTACAAGATAAGGCAGAAGAATACAGAGCAGCAATGATAGAAGCTATAGCAGAAACTGATGAAGAGTTAATGATGAAGTATCTTGAAGGTGAAGAAATCACTGAAGAAGAAATTCATGTAGCTTTAAGAAAAGCTACTATAGCTAACGAAATAGTTCCAGTACTTTGTGGTACTGCATATAGAAATAAAGGTGTTCAACATTTGCTTGATGCAGTTGTTGCTTACCTACCATCTCCACTTGATATTCCATCAATTAAAGGAACTAATGAAAATGGAGAGGAAGTTGAAAGACACGCATCTGATGAAGAGCCATTAGGCGTTTTAGCGTTTAAGATTGCTACTGACCCATTTGTTGGTAAATTAGCTTTCGTAAGAGTTTACTCAGGTGTTATGAAGAGTGGTAGCTATGTATTAAACAGCAACAAGGGTAAAAAAGAAAGAATCGGAAGACTTGTTAAAATGCATGCTAATCATAGAGAAGAAGTAGAAGAACTATATGCTGGAGAATTAGGTGCTGTTATAGGCTTAAAAAATACAACTACTGGAGATACACTATGTGATGAAAACTCTGTAGTTATTCTTGAAAGCATGGAATTCCCAGAACCAGTTATTCATGTAGCTATTGAACCAAAGACAAAAGCTTCTCAAGAAAAAATGGGTATAGCATTAGCTAAGCTTGCTGAAGAAGATCCAACATTCAAGACATATACTGACCAAGAAACAGGTCAAGTAATTATAGCTGGTATGGGTGAACTTCACCTTGAAATAATAGTTGATAGACTTCAAAGAGAATTTAAAGTAGAGTGTAATGTTGGTGCTCCACAAGTTGCTTACAAAGAAACTATTAAGTCAGCTGTTAAAGCTGAAGGTAAGTTTGTAAGACAATCAGGTGGACGTGGACAATACGGACACTGCTGGATTGAATTAACGCCTCATGAAGGTGAATACGAATTTGAAAATGCTATCGTTGGAGGAGCTGTTCCAAGAGAATACGTTCCAGCTATAGACAATGGTATT
>JAYFRK010000394.1:0-1515 GCA_034925975.1 Clostridium sp. | reverse complement strand
TATTAAATTTCTTTTGTGTAAATAATCCATATTATGTCCCCCTTACATAGTTGATATTTTAGCATGGATGTTAATATATGTATATAATATTTTATAAACTAATATATAAAATATGTGGTAAAATTATATTTGTTGACTAATAAGTAACAGGGAGGAATTTTCATGACAGTAAATTTTACAAAAAACCTTGATAAGGTAATGGAACGTCTTTATAAAAAAGGAGCTTTTTTAACAGCTAGAAGTGGAGAAAAGATTAATACTATGACTATAAGTTGGGGAAATATAGGTTTCGAATGGAAAAAACCTATTTTCACTGTACTCGTTAGAAAATCAAGATATACTCATGAATTTATAGAAAACTCAAAAGAGTTTACAGTAAGTATACCTATGGATGATAAAATGGAAAGTGCTTTAATGTTTTGTGGAACAAAGTCAGGAAGAAATGTAGATAAAATAAACCAATCTGGGCTTAAGTTGGAACAGGGAGAAATAGTTAAGGTACCTGTTATAGGAAACTGCGGATATATTTATGAATGTAGGATTGTATATAAACAAGATATGGATTTAGATTTAGTAGATGGAAATATAATGAAGTCTACATATCCAGATGATGATAAACACACAATTTATTATGGGGAAATTGTAGCTTGCTATACTAATAAATAAGTAAATAAAAAAACTTCAATGGATTTAATCTATTGAAGTTTTTTTTATTTACTAAAATATCCTGTAAGAATATTTATAAAAGTTATGAATATATTTCAATATAGGAATTATGCACTACAAATTATTAAAAATAAAAGGGGGAATTAAATGGGAGCCAAATATGATAGAAAGGAAACTATAACAGGTATTATTGCTGTAGCTGGGATGTTATCAATACCGGTTTTAGTAGTTAAGAATAGAATGAAAAGTATTATGAAAGAGGAAATGGAAAAAAGGACCATGAAGGCAATTATAAAAAATACAATGGAACTTGAAAGTGATTTGACTAATATGAAAGTAATTAAATATCTGCAGTTTATTCAAAGCATAGAGGTGCCATCAAAAACTTTATGTAAAAATGTTATTATAGAGGGATATAAGCTGATCAAGGATTCAGAGAATATAAGCGACAAATTAAAAGCGGATTTAAGAATTTTATTAGAATGTAAAGGAGTAAGTTTTGTATATTAAAAAATATATGTATATGTTTGGATAAGTCATTCTCAGTTTCAATCAATAAAAGAATGGCTTATTTTTTTATTATATATCTATCTCATAGTAAATTAAAAATAATAAATAAAGGATACATAAGAATGCATCCTTTATAAATTTATACTGTTTTATCGAAGTTAGTTCCTAGGTTAGGGTTAACTGATTGATTAAGTAACTGAGCCATATTAGCCGCATTTTCCTCTGAAGTATCCATAGCTTTTTTTAAAACTAGTAAGCTGGCAGCATCATTAACTTTGTTATGATTATTAATTACTGATAACATTGCAATGTCCATAAGTTTACCTTGTATAATGAACT
>JAYFRK010000121.1:0-4306 GCA_034925975.1 Clostridium sp. | reverse complement strand
AATAGGAATCTTTATTGAGCACAGTGATGGAGAAAAAGCTCTAACAAAAGGAGAAGTAGTAGAGTATAAAAATGGGGTTTTAGGAATCAAGTTTACAATAAAAAAATTTAGTACCTTTACAATAATAAAGCTAAATGAAGGCGAATTTGATAAAAATCTAAATATTAGCTCAAATGGAGGATTTGGTGGTCCTAAAACCTTCATGCCAGACAAAGAGATAACAATAACCTTTAATAAGGAGTTAAATGAAGGCACACTAACAAAAGATAGCATTTATGTAGAGGATTCAAAAGGTAATAAGGTAGAAGCTGTGTTAAAATATAATGCTACAGGAAAGACAGTAACGGTTACACCTTCAAAGTATTATAATACAGGAGAAACCTACTATCTTTGTGTTACAGATAAACTTCTTTCAACAACAGGTAAATCAATCACTAAAAAAATAAGATATAGCTTCAATATTGGTAATGTAAAGTTAGATAAAATCTGAAAAAGGAACTAAGCTAAATGAAGCTTTGTAATTTAAGGTGGGCTTCGAGAGCCTGTAAAATATTTTAGTGTTTTTTACATTTCAAGCCATGACTTTTACATTTGAGAAAAAAGTGGTTAATTTACTTGTATACTTATAAGTGTATGATAAAGGTAAATTATGTATAAATATTACATAAAAACTATAAAACTATATAAAACTATATGAAAGTGGTGATTACTTGAAAAAAATTGTTATCTTAGTAGGTATGGCAGTAGTATTAAGCTATACACCTTTAACTACAAAAATAGTAAATGCAAAAGTCAATGGATATGTTATTAAAGATAAGAGTAACCAATATTCATATTATAATGCTAAGCAGCTTGAAGATAGTTTCCTTAACTACAAATTAAAATCTCAGGAAGGTAAGGAATTATATTTAGACTTTATCAATAAAAAGGAAAATTCCATTGAGTATGTTCATGATGACTCGGGGAAATACGTAAAATACAAAGATATGGAGGACCAATATAACAAAGCTAGCAACAAAAATGATTTCAATCTTGGTGAACAAGTTAAAGAAGGAACAAAAGCTATTGATTTGCCACAGGAAATGAAAAAGGTATCTGTAGATGCTGGTAAAATTACAAATGACATTCTTTATCCAAAAGATGGACAGACTTATGATGGCAACAAGGGAACAATTAATAACAATCTATATGTAGAGGATAATAACATAAAAGTTTCTAATACAACTATTAAAGGAACTCTTTTTATAAATCCTGGTCCAGAAGGTGTTGTAAATATTGAAAATCTTCAAGCTGACAAAGTTGTCCTTTTATCAGGTTCTGTTCATTTTATCAACGTAGTAAGTGAACGTTTAGAGATAACAAGTGAGTCTCAGGTAAGAGTAACCTCTGAAGGTAATAGTAATATAGATAAAACCATTGTATCCTCTAGTACAATTCTTGAAAATTCATCTGGAACATTTGGTACAGTAGAAGTAAAACAAACAGATACATTAAAACGCATAGAATTTAGGGGGAAATTTGAATCACCTGTTGAAGTAAATGGTAAGGCAGATATAGTTGCTGCATCAAATTCATTAATTAATCAAATTAAAGTTGCACCAAAATTTAGCACAGATGCAGTGAATATTCAAGGACAAGGTATTAGGCTTGTAGAGGTATTGGCAAAAGCAGATATTACTTTTGGAGAAGGTACGAAAACAAATGTAATTATTCAGGATTCAAATACTAAAATTGAAGTAAAGGCAAATGCAGAAATAGTAGTTGATGATAAAACAAATTCTGCATCAATTAGTGGTGAAGGAACTAATAAAAAGGAAAATCTAGATAGCTTGAAAAAGACTGTAGAAGCTGATATTAAGAAAAGCGAAGAAGCTAGTAATACATCTCCAGTGGTAGTAGAACCGGGTAACGGTGGAAGTGGATCATCAGTGGACCACAGTATAGCAGTAAGTGGTATTAGTATTACTGGTGCTGGTAACGCAACAACAGTTGTAAATGGAGAAACATTACAGATGAGTGCAGCTGTAACACCAACAAATGCAACAAATAAGGCAGTAACATGGTCAGTAATAAATATAACCGGTACAGCAACAATAGATGCAAATGGGCTAATAACAGCAACAGGAGTAGGAACTGTAAATGTAAAGGCAACTAATGCAGCTTCTGGAGTTGTTGGTCAGTTGGTTGTTACTGTAGAACCGACCTTAGCTGCAGGAAAAGCGACAGCCAAAGGAGAGCTAGCGTCAGCATTACTAACATACACAGAAGGAAATTATTCAGCAGGGAATTGGACAGCCCTTACAACAGCTAAAACTGATGGAGATACAGCAATTGATGCGGCAACAGATTTAGCAGGGGTAGCAAGTGCAAAGACAACTGCACTTAACGCAATGGATGCAGTAAAGACCATAGCAGAAACAATAGCAGAGGCAGAAGCAACTGCAGTATCAGCAATCAATAATGCTGATGCAGCAGGAATGGGAGCAGCAATAACAACAAATGCAGCAGTATTAGGATTGGATTTAACAGACTACAATGAGCTTTCAGATAATAGCTCTGTAATTACTGCAATGGTAGAGCTTGATGGAGCAACCAAAGCTACAATAGTATCAACATTCAATACAGCGGTAGCAAATGAGAAAGCAGCAGAAGCCTTAGTAGCAGCAGCGAAGGAAGCAATAGAAGGAGCTACTTATACCAATCTTGAAGTAACAGATATAAGTAATCAAGCACAAAAGACAGCAGCAGTTCAAGGAGTAGTTGACGGAGTAAAGGGAACAACCACAGCAACGGTAAGTTGGAATGCTGGAACATCAAAATATGATGTAGCAATCAGCTTAAATGAAGCAAATGCAACAACAAACATTAGCACAGCAACCTTTGTATTAAACGATGCAGGTAAAGTAGTAGCAGCGAAAGCAGCAATAGAAGGAGCTAATTACAGCAATCTTGAAGTAACAAATATAAGTAATCAAGCAGAAAAGACAGCAGCAGTTCAAGGAGTAGTTGACGGAGTAAAAGGAACTACCACAGCAACGGTAAGTTGGAATGCAGTAACATCGAAATATGATGTAGCAATCAGCCTGAATGCAGCAAATGCAACAACAAGGATTACTACAGCAACATTCGTACAGAGCGATGCAGGTAAAGTGGCGGCAGCGAAAGCAGCAATAGAAGGAGCTACTTATACCAACCTTGAAGTAACAGATATAAGTAATCAAGCAGAAAAGACAGCAGCAGTTCAAGGAGTAGTCAATGGAGTAAAGGGAACAACCACAGCAACGGTAAGTTGGAATGCTGGAACATCAAAATATGATGTAGCAATCAGCTTAAATGAAGTTAATACAACAACAAGCATTAGCACAGCAATATTTGTTTCTAGTGATGAATATTATAAATATGAATTAAATGAAACCAACGTAACTATTATTGAATATCTTAAATCTGACAAAATAGTTAATATTCCAGAAAAAATTAAAGGAATAACTGTAACTAGAATCGGCAATGGTGTTTTCATGAACAAAGGTATTACCAGCGTAACAATACCAAACAGCATAACCAGTATCGGCACTAGTGCATTCAATGGCAACAGTCTAACTAGCTTAATAATACCTAGCAATGTCAGCATCGAATCGTATGCTTTTATAAGCAATTCACTTACCAGTATAACAATAGGATCAAATGTTACTATTGGTGAGGGATTCCTTAGCGGCGGTCAGAATAACTTCCGTGACGCATATAAAGCAGGAGGAGCAGGCACTTATACTGGTACTCAAAGTGGAACATGGACAAAAGTAGCAGCACCATCTACACCTACATCTGTACCTACAATTACCGGCACAGTAAGAGCTGGTAATTTTGTAAGTGTAAGTGGAACAGCAGAAACTGGAGCAAGCGTAGTGCTTAGCATTAATGGAACACCTCAAACAGCAGTTACAGCGACGGGTGGAGACTGGATAGTTGGTGGATTAACATTAAGCCAAGGTGATACAATTTCAGTAACAGCTATATTAGCTCCAAAAACTATTAGTGCTGCAGCAACTACAACAGTAGTAGCACCAGCAAATTTTGCAACATTTACCTCAGCAAATTTAGATTATAATTACACTTATCCTTGCCTAATTCTAAATAACCTAGATTCTATTGAGCCTGGTTCTACTTTTGATATTAAGAAGCTAACTTATAATGACGGGGTTAATAATTATACACTAGCTGGAGAATACGGAAGTTCTGGTGACCCTTCAGGTGGTATCCAAGGTAATTACTACTACGATGCTACTGATAAAAAGCTGATAATATCTTTGAC
>JAYFRK010000013.1:0-1605 GCA_034925975.1 Clostridium sp. | reverse complement strand
AAATAGTTCAATAAGTATATTCAATACTGTAACTCCAGTAGTAGAAAAAATATCTACCAATGAAATAAACTTAAGAGCTAAAACACCAACAAATATACAACCCATGAATAAAGCTATAACTGAATTCAATAATACAGTTATTAATGATGATTATGAATCGAAACATAACCAGGTTATTGACTCTGCTAATAGCTTTAATTTAAAGAATAGTCTTATGGTAATTTGGCTAGCAGGAAGTCTAGTATTTGGAGTTTATATTATTTTTATTAATTTAAGACTTTTATCAAGAATTAAAACTAGTATTAAGATAGACTGTGGTTCTATTAATGCAACCATTAATCAATGCAAGTCAAAGCTTAATATAAATAGAGAAATACCAGTTGTTTTAACAAGTGATGTTTCTATACCTTCACTTTTGGGATTTGCCAAACCTGTTTTGCTTTTACCTAATGGTATGTTAGGAAAAATAAGCAATGACCAGTTAAAACATATTATTCTTCATGAACTTTCACACTATAAGAGAAAAGATAATGTGATCAATTGGATAATTGTATTTTTAAAAATATTACATTGGTTTAATCCAATTATATGGTACGGTTTTTATAAAATGCAGGAAGATTGTGAAATAGCATGCGATGCTATGGCAATGGGGTGCATGGAAGATAAGGAGCAATCCTCATATGGTTATACCATTATACATTTGCTAAGAATAGCTCCAAGAAAGAAATGTATTACAGGTACAATGGGAATATTATCAAGTAAGTCAGGTATAAAAAGGAGAATTATTATGATTTCATTGTTTAATAAAAAGACTAATAAATTTTCTGTTAAAGGTTTAGGTATATTATTAGTTTTAAGTTGCATTATGTTAACTAATGCAAAAGACAATGCTGCTTATACTAATAAAATAGTACAATCTGATATTAAAACTGATGCTTCTCTCAAGACTAATGAAAGTGGAAAAGTGACGAATTTTTTGAGTATGGATTCTGTTGACATAGAATATATAGAATCTAGAAATTTTAAGGGTAAAGCTATGATCATATCTAATCCTAAAAAAATAGTGCTTGGATATAGTTTACAAAATTCTAAATCAAATAAGACTACAAGCCAGATTGCTAAAGAAGAAAAGGCTGTTGCTGCAATTAATGCAGGAGGATTTAAGACTGACAAAACACCTTCTGGATTATTAATAAAAGATGGTAATGTTGTATATAGTGAATCAAGAGATAAGGCGCAAAAATTTGATACAGTTGGTTTTAATGACAAAGGTATATTAATTGTAGGACAATATACTTTAGCACAATTAAAAAATATAGGGGTTAAAGAAGCAGTTGGCTTTGGACCAGCACTTATCATAAATGGTAAGCCAACAGAAGTTGTTAATAGTAATTTGGGAATTAGACCAAGGACTGCTATAGGACAAAAACCAGATGGCAAAGTAGTATTTCTTGTCATCAACGGTAAAAATGCTGAAGCCACTGGTGCAACTATTAAAGAGGTAGCAGATGTACTTATTGAATATGGTGTTGTAAATGCATCTCTTTTAGATGGAGGGGACTCATCAACTATGTATTATAAAGGAGAAGTAATAAATACTCCATC
>JAYFRK010000176.1:0-2680 GCA_034925975.1 Clostridium sp. | reverse complement strand
AAAAATATCTAAGCTTTATGACTTCTTGATGTTTCTCATTTAATCCAGAAATATATTTTTCTATCATAATTTTCTGATTCTTTTGTTCAATTACTTCTTCCTCTGCCTCTTCTTTAACTCTTTCTATTGGAATTATTCTCTTTGTTTTTCGCAGAGAATTTTTACAGCAATTTACTAAAATAGTTTTACTCCAGCTATAAAAAGCTTCAGCCTTTTTTAACCGATGTATATTTTCATATAAAATTACAATCATATCCTCCATTGCATCTAGCACATCTTCATCATTTTTCATATATACATATGCAAGCTTATAGTAGTCCTGCTTTTTATCCATAATAAGTTTAATTAATGCTTCTTTATCACCTTTTTTTGCACTTTCAATTAGTCTTATATCATCCACACTCTCACCTCTTTCCATATATAAGAGTATTCTATCTTCTAAAAGGTTCACTATTTAAATACACCTAATAATTTTAAAGCCATTATTATTACAGC
Organism: Clostridium sp.; assembly: GCA_034925975.1. Classification (GTDB taxonomy): domain Bacteria; phylum Bacillota; class Clostridia; order Clostridiales; family Clostridiaceae; genus Clostridium_H. The sequence goes on along the minus strand of JAYFRK010000176.1, from coordinate 2,185 downwards.
AATAATCAATGCAATTTTAACAAATTTATCCCCATTCTTTACTGCAAAGGAACTTCCTAAGTAACCTCCAATGCCATTCCCGATAGCTAGAGTTACCCCAAGTATCCAATGAACTTTTCCATTAATTATAAATATACTAAGAGATGACAACATGTACATTGCCATTACAAATACTTTTAGACTATTAATTTTAACAAGAGAAAAATCAGTCATTAGAGATAAAACTATTATTATTATAAATCCAATTCCTCCCTGTATCAGTCCTCCGTAAATTCCAACAAAGAAGAATAATATCATCAATATTGCTTGTCTAGTTTTTGTTAGTTCAAATTTTGAAGGCAATAATCTTTTCTGTGGTTCCCAAATTATAAAGATAACTACTATCACCATAATTACCCCTAGTATTTTATTAAATAACTCATCCGGCAAATTAATTGCAGCTTTTGCTCCTAATATAGATCCTATAACAGAAGGTATACCAATCATAAGTCCAAACTTCATGTCAAAATAACCTTTATTTTTGAAATTGGCTGCAGCCACAATATTTTCGACTGCCACAGCAATTCTATTGGTTCCATTGGCAACTTCAGAGTGTAACCCTAGAAATATAAGCATGGGAACTGTTAAAAGTGATCCTCCTCCAGCCAAGGTATTTATAAACCCTGCTGCAATTCCAATAAGGAAAATTAATATTATTTTCACTGCTATATCCCCCTATAAGTATTCTCAAGTATATTAGTGTAAAAAGTCCTAAAATTAAATTTAAATCAAATGAAAAAAGTGCTCCGTCCACCAAACGCAAGCACTAATTTCTTAGTTATCTTTTTTAGATAAATCCAATAGCCATAATGTCCTTTATGCTTTTCTAACTTTTCTTTGCATCCTTTTGGATTTTCCCGTACTATGACTAACTCCTCATTTAGATTGGCTATTATACTACTGAACTTTAAATTTTTAAATTCTTTTAATATAAATTGATGAATCTCTTCATCTTTCTGACTACCAACAGAAACTGTGTTTTTATCTCTAATTATTAATTTACCAAAATTGTTCACAAAATACAATAAATTATATATTTTTTAATTTTATATTTAATATAATAAGAGGAGCTAATTTATTTAAAACTAACTTATCTTTTCATATCTTTTAATTTTTTTTATAAATCCTAGGCATTACCTTTTGCATAGCTTCCGCTTGCTGTGATGTAATTGTACCTTCCTTAACCATTTCTTTTAATATGTCACTTTTTCTTTTAAACTCCTTTTTATCCATATAAGTTTTTCTTTCTTCTTCACTCATGCCTCTTAATTTTTTATGTAAGGCTTTTCTTTCTCCTTGTTGTTTTTCAAACTTTTCTATGAATTTATTCATCTGTTCCTGTGTTATTGTTTTATCCTTTACTAAATTGCTAAGGTTTTCTGTAATTTTTTCTTTTCTTTCTAAGGACATTTTTTCACGATTTCTACTTGTAATTGCCTCTGCTTCTGATTTTGTAATAATACCATCTTTTATCATCTCATCAAAAGGATTAATATATTTTTCTTTCTTGTTTTTGACATATTCTTTTCTTTCTTCTTCTGTCATCTTCTTCATTTTCTCAAATTCAGTTTTTCTTTCATCTTTTCTCTTTTGAAGTCGAAAAATTACTTTATCAGCTTTTTCTTGTGTAAGTGTTCCTTCATTAACTAATTCGTTTAAAGATGCCTTTAAACTATCCATGTTATTTCTTTTAATGTGCCTTTTGCAACCTTCATCAGATTCAGAAAATTTTACTTTGCACCCTTTTTCTTTTTCACATTCTCTTACATTAATTGAAGGTTTAGAAGCACTTGCTGCATAAGTTGTTTTTACATAAACTCCAGTACCTATAGATGCTACAGTTACTCCAATTACTAATGCTTTTAATACATTGTTCAACTTCTTATTTTTCATATCTAATTCTCCTCTGGTTTTGTTTTAGATAAGTGTTAATTTTTACATTCATTTAAAACTTTATATTATTATTATGTGTTTTTATGGCATATCTTATTACTTTTTTCCTATTTCTCCTTATCTAATTCAATAACTATTCCTTCTTGATGTTTCTTTTTCATAATCTTATCCTTTTTTCTGTACTCCTTACTTTTAAAAACTATGTCAAAATCATAATCCTCTGGATAAAGCTCATCACTATCTATATATAGTG
>JAYFRK010000607.1:0-4301 GCA_034925975.1 Clostridium sp. | reverse complement strand
TCTTCTGCTGTTGTTTTCTTATGAGCTTCAGCATTTGCAGGATTATTAAATTGTTGAGGAATAAAAGAGTTAGGTATCTCTTTAGATAATTTTTCTGCTTTTTCGATAGCTCCCTTCATTCCTTCTGCTGCCGGAGTTAATACAAGTTCTGCTCCATAAGCTTTTACCATTTTTCTTCTTTCTAAACTCATAGATTCTGGCATTGTTATAATTAATTTATATCCTTTTGCAGCAGCTGCTAATGCAAGACCAACCCCAGTATTACCGCTTGTAGGTTCAATTATTACAGTATCTTTATTTATAATCCCTTTTTCTTCTGCGTCTTGCAGCATAGCATATCCAACTCTGTCTTTTATGCTACCTGCTGGATTAAAATATTCTATTTTTCCTATTATTTTCGCCTCTAACCCATTAACTTTTTCATAATTTGAAAGTTCCATCAATGGTGTATTACCTATTAATTCTATTAAATTACTTGCTATTTTCACATTAAAACCTCCCTTTTTTATAAACGTTTATAAAATTATTTTTGTTGTAAGGGCTATATATAAAACATATAACTTTCATTATTAATCTTTCCATATTCCCAAGCTAAGTCTTCTAAAGTTATAGAATCTACTATTTTATCTATAGATTCATTTAGCTTTTGCCATACATTGTTTTGTATACATTTATCCATAGAACTAGTTACTTCTTCTTCATCTGATACTATATGAATGTCTCCCTCAAGAGCTCTTAATATATTTCCTACTGTTATATCTCTCAATTCTCCTCCAAGCATATATCCACCTTGAGGTCCCTTTATACTCTTTACAAGATCATTTTTTCTAAGAGCAGAGAATATTTGCTCTAAATATCTTTCTGAAATATTTTGTCTCTCAGATATACTTTTTAAAGTTACACTATTTTCACTGCTTGAAAACAGAGCAAGATCGATCATTGCTTTTAATCCATATCTTCCTTTTGTAGAGATTTTCATTGCTACACTCCTTAATCCCCATTATTCCTACTGATTTACTAAGATTATATTATATATTACCATATTTGTCAACGGAAAATTGCTACGACAGCTCCATTGAAGAGTATTTCTACAGTTTTATATATAACAAAAAAAGTTTTAGTCTAATACATAAAATATTAACCTAAAACTTCTTTATTATTCAATGGATTGTATTATCCAATTATCTTATTCTTAAATAGTTCTAAAAATTCCTCTCTATCTTCTTTGAAGTCATTTTTCTTGATTAATTTATCTAAGAATATACTATAATCCCATTCCTTTATCCTTGTGTAGTATTCTTTTAGAATATTATAAATATCCTGAGGGAATATTAACATTCCATACAAAACCTCTAGTTCATTTTTGCTTAGCTCATTGTTTAGACAATAGTTATCTATTATAAGCTTACTTTTTTCTATATCATATGCTACCCTTTTTTCCACCTTATTCATAAAATTGCATAAATCATGTACCTTTAGGTCTATTACCGAATAGTCAAAGTCTACAAAATAAGCCTCTTCGTCTTTAATTAATATATTATGATGGGCCAAATCATGATGACATAATACTATCTTATCTTCTTGGCTGCATAATTTATAAAAACTTGATTTTTCTAATACCTTTATACTATCTTCTATCTGATTCACATAGTAGTTATAATTTTCTAAAAATATTTCATCAAATTCACTTTTAACTTCAGTTAGCATGGCAATATTTTTGAACAACTCCATTTCTTGCAATTTTCTTTTAAAATTTTCTATGGTTTTTCCACAAGTAAATCTCGTCTTATTTTCATGTCTAAATCCTTCGCAGGCTTTATGCAACTCCCCAATACCTTTTGAAGCAGTAATTATATCTAGAGGATTTGAATATTCGCTTTCCCTTCCTTCAATCAAATTCATTACAAAATATATATTCTCATTCCAAATTAAGTAAGGCTTACCTTCATTGGTCAATATAAAATCAAATACCCTATTAAAAGAGTTATTTTTTATATATTAAAGTACTTAATATATAAATTCTAATTCTTTTGAATCATTGTCCACTTTTTTTAATATCTTATTTCCCTGATCTGTAATCAATATAAAAACTTTTCTAACAGGAATAATATCTTCTAAATTAAAATTATAATTTTTGAAAATATCTATGCTCAAATCATACTGAACTAAAGCTTTTTTATCCTTATACCTAACATTCTCTAACATATTCCCACCCCCTTTATAATAAATTTTGTGCACCATGGATTAACAATTTTTCTAACTTACTTTTATATTTATCTTTATAAATTCCTCCTGAATATTTCATGTATTTACTAAAGCATTTCATAAATTCATAAGGATAATATAAAAGTGCATATATAAACCTTACACTTTCTTCACTTAATCGTTCAAATTCACAAAAATTCTCAATTAATTTTTCATAGTCTAGCTTAATACCTTTTTTCATAAGTTTGTTTAAAAAATATAACCCATCTATCTCAACTAAGTTATATGCACAATCTTTTAAATTAACTACTTCAATATTCTCTCCTTTGCTAATATTATTAAAATAAGTATCTCCTAGACATATTTCACATCTATCCATGCTCCTTTTTATAAGCTTTAAGTACCCATTATTATTTACTTCATCAATTGCCTTCTCTCCTTGTTTTATATAGTGCTCTCCTTTTTGAACTATGAGATTTTCAAAATCACTTCTTGGATTCTTTTTTTTTATATACTCATACTGCCTTTTTATTCTTCTTGAATATATTTTATATTCTTCAACAGTTCTACCACGCTTATCTTCTAGCCTATGGCATAAATAATTGTCATACCCCATAGTCCTTTTGTGAAACTCGCTTATCAAATAAAGCTGTTCTACTGCATCCTTATCAGTAATTAACTTTTTTAATTTATATTCCTTACCTTGCTCCACTTGAACTATTCCTTTGCTTCTTATATAATCTGAAAAGGCGTTTTTAGATAAGCTATTCATTAATTTCACCCCTGTTTATCCTTTTTTTTCATTTTCCTCATTATATGTGTCTTTTCCTTTTCAAGTTCTTCAAGTTTCTTTTGTCTTTTTTTAATTTTTTTCAACCTTTTTATATATTCTTTTAAATCATTAAGTTCTTTGTCATAATCGTCTAAATCCATATCTTCTGCCATATTATTTACTAATTTAAAGTCATCATTTTTACTCATTTATATACCTCCTTTTGAATTTTTGTTTATATATAAAATTTATTTATAACAATTTCTTAGATCTTCTATGAATTCTTGTTTTTGCTCTCTATCTTCAATATACTTTTCTATTTTCTTTATAAAGAAATCTTCACCCCAAGGCTTTTCTTCCCAATAACACTGAATCCCCCTCTGCCAATAATCTTGTGGGAACTCAATAAAGGCAGCTATTATTGGTATATCATCTTTTTCTACTTTATTTATAGAACCATAAATATCAAGTATCTCAGTTGCCTTCTTTATATCCCATTTTCCATATTTCATGGCTCTAATTAGTAAACTAGCTAAATCATGAATATGGCTATCGAGTATGCAATAATCAAAATCTATTATGTTTATAAGATTATCCTGATCTATTAAAACATTATGATAAGCATAATCATGATGACAAAAACCTCTAGAAAGTATTTCCTTCTTCATTTTTTCTATATAATTACTAGAAATTAAATTATGGATGGATCTTTCTGCTCTCCTTAATTCATCATCCATAATTGATAAATACAGTTGGTCAAACTTAGATTTATTTTCTTTTTTGCATATTCTATCTTTAAAATCTAAAATTTCATCTTTTCGAGTCTTATATGTTTGTATCCATCTTAGCCATCCTATTCGTGGTTTCATATTCTCAGTAACCTTAAAATTAGTACTCTTTATGTGAAGTTCTGCTAACTTTAAAGTGGCCATAGTCAAATCTATTGGGTTATCATAATTACATAGTCGAGCATTAATCCAAGGTGTTAAATAAGCATAATTGGCTCCTAATTTTATATATTCATCTCCATATTTGCTTTTTATTAACTTTGGCATATTTTGAAAATTATTCCATTGAAGATGCTTGATAGCATTTAGAATAAAAAAGAAATGCTTAAATTCATATTTAATAACTTTTAAACAAAATTCTTCATTTGAGATATTGATTTTATATATATTTTTTATGCTTTCTATATTATTTATATTAATATCATATTCTCTCTCAACTACTGACTTCACATCATTTATGTTCAAGAGACATGCCTCCAAATTCTTTATCTCATTTTAGTATATGAATGTAATTTTAGTATGTGAATAGTAGAAAG
>JAYFRK010000614.1:0-7442 GCA_034925975.1 Clostridium sp. | reverse complement strand
TATATATAGTGACAATCTTTTTTTATTTATAGTTAATTTTTTATTCATTACCATTACTCCATACTCACCTTTAGAGTTTTCAGTTTGACATACTATACCTGTTCTTTTCATGTATGATATAAATACACAATCCCCTATTTTAAATTCTGGAATTTTCTTAGCTTCTTCTGCCATCTTTATTCTCTTTTCAGCTTCTTTAAATTTTTCTTTCTGATGTTTATGATCTAATATAGTATTAATAGTTGATGCTGATTTTTGATTCTCCACTTCTTCATAATCTGAGTAATCTTTATCTTCTTTATAAGTTATCTTATGTGCTTTTTCTATTACCTTTCTATCCATTCCAAGCTTTAAAGCTATTAAAAAAGCATTACTCTCTCCTGCTTTACCTATATTCAGCCTATACAGTGGCTTTAGAGTATCTATATCAAAAGCCATAGATCCATTTATAAATCCAGGGTGACTCTGTGCAAAATATTTTATTTCACTATAATGTGTAGTAGCGCAAATAGTGGCTCCTCTATCATAGAGTTCTTCTAGTATTGATACTGCAAGCCCCATACCCTCTCCTGGATCCGTCCCTGATCCTATTTCATCTACAATTACTAAGGTATGCTTATCAGCACAGCTTAATATATCAATTATATTTCTTATGTGAGATGAAAATGTGCTTAAATTTTGCTCTATGCTTTGTCCGTCTCCTATATCTACGAGTACATCGATAAATACTCCAAATTCACTTTTCTCACCTACAGGTACATGAAGTCCAGATTGAGCCATCATAGTAAGAATTCCCACAGTTTTTAGTGCTACAGTCTTTCCTCCTGTATTTGGCCCTGTAATCACTATTCCTCTATAGCTTTCACCTATCTCAAAATCAAGTGGAACAGCTGTGTTGCCTATAAGAGGATGCCTGCCTTTCTGTATTTTTATATAATTTCTATTATTAAATGAAACCTCTCTTCCTTCTATTTCTTTGCTATATTTTCCTTTTGCAAATAAAAAATCGTAATAACTCATAGCTTCTACATTAAGATTAATTTCTCTTTGACTATTAAATACTATATTAGTTAAATAAGCTAATATTTTGTATACTTCTTTCTCCTCTTCTATTTTGTATAGATTAAGTTCATCTTGGGCCTTTTTAACCTCCGCTGGTTCAACAAATACTGTAGAGCCACTTTGAGATTTATCATGAACATCTCCACTTATTGACCTTTTATATTCACTTTTTACTGGAATAACGTATCTTCCATTTCTCTGGCTTACAAGTAATTCCTGAATACATCCTCTATAATTTTCATTTTTTAAAACATCTTCAAGTTTACTCTTTATTCTTTCCTCTAAAATGTGAATCCTCTTTCTAATTTTTGAAAGTGCTGAACTTGCCTTATCGTCTACGCTATTTCTCACTATACATCTTTCTATTTCTTCTCTTATATCATCAAGTTCATAAGTTGAATATATATATGAGCTTATAGTGGGAGCATAATATTCCTTATCTTTCATAAATCTTTTTAATCTTTTAGTCTCCCTTAAAAGTCCTGCTATTCCCTCCAATTCCTCTGGTGATAATATAGTTCCTTTTTCTAGCTTTTCCTTAATAAACTTTATTCCTTTTAAGCTATGAATTGGAATACTAGATGTTATATTGACAATAGCTCTTGCTTCACTGGCTTCTTTCATTGTTCTTTCTATAACTTTTATATCCACTGATGGTTCTAATCTATCTATTAAATCTATTGCTAGTTCTGATAAAGCAAAGCTTTTAAGTTGTTCCTTTATTTTATTGTATTCTAAAATTCCTATAGTTTTTTTGTTCAATTCTAATTCCTCCATTTTCTCTACACTTAGTTTCAAATTTTTTAATTTTTTCAAATACAATTAACATATTTCACTCCTCCTAAAATTAAAAAGACTGCAGATAAACACAAGCTTATCTGCAGTCTAAATTCTCTTTAAAATATAATCAACCTGATGATTATAAAAGGGCATAAAAAAATCGTGCAAATGCACGGACTTTTCCCTTATTTAAGGAGACTGTATACCGTGTTCTTTTCCAAGCTTAAGCCTTAAAAAATTCATAAGAAATAGACCTGCCTCAAGCAGATTTTCAAAATTTTAAGACTTAGTATTAAATTTGCTTAGTTAAGAACAACCTCTATCATAAAACATTCTCCTTCATTTGGAATATGCTTACATTATACTTCATTCATATACATTTTTCAATAAAATACATAATTTAATCAAAACATTCCTCTAATAGAATTTGATTTTTATTCAAATACTATTTAGTGTCAATATTTAATTTTAAGGAGGAATACTAATGAAAAGAAGAATAGTTGCTTTAGCTTTAGTATTATTGTCATTCTTCCCAGTTTCATGTGCACCAAATAAAAGCCAAAGTAGAAATCAGACCCAACAAAAACAAGCTCAAAGAAATCAAACTCAACAAAAGGCTATTGGAGGCGTAGAGTCCTCTATTTCTCAAATGGGAGATATTCGAAAAATCAAAGTTACTTCCGATAGTGCAAATGTACAATCAGGCTGTTCTAATAATACTCCTGTACTTCAAAGCCAAAATAAAAATAGTACACTAGATGTAGTAAGTCAAGTTGAAGACTGGTATGCAGTAAAGCTTCCTAATAACTCAGTAGGTTTTATTTCTAAAGGACAATGTCAACCTATAGTACCTGAAGATCAGAAACCACCTACTCCTCCTTCAACTGCAGGAACAACACCACAGGGAACTAATACACCTAAAACTCCAAGTACAAATACAAATACTGCTACTTTATCTGATGCAGAACAACAAATGATAAAATTAGTTAATGATGCTCGCGCTCAAAACAACCTCCCACCACTAAAAGTAGATACTCAATTAGCTAGTGTTGCTAGAACAAAAGCTCAAGATATGATAGACAATAATTATTTCAGTCATAACTCTCCAAAGTATGGAAGTCCTTTTGATATGATGAAATCTTTCGGTGTAAGCTATGTTCAAGCTGGAGAAAATATTGCAGGCAATCAAAGTGTTCAAAATGCCCACAATTCATTAATGAATTCTCCTGGTCATAGACAGAACATATTAAGCCCAAACTTTACTCATATAGGAATTGGAATTAGAAAAGGCGGACCTTACGGAAGTATGTTCTCACAAATGTTTATAAGCAAACCACAATAATACTTTGTAAAAGTATAGTGTAACAAAATAGCAGAATTGATAAACACAAAATAAGGTGTTAAAAATCAAAGGTATATAATTCAATGGAGAATTATATACCTTTTTAACTTTTAGTATCTTAAATTAGGTAAATCAAGATTGTTTTACTTATACTATACATATTTGCTTATAAAGATTTCATTTAATGGACATTTGGCATTTACTACGAAAAATATTTTCCCGTCATTTCTGTTATATCGATTCGTATTACTGCTGTACCTCTAACCATATTGTTCGGAATTTCATTTTTCACCAAGTGAGGTGTGTATTTTTCTACGATTTTTTTCAGTACGGTACTTTTTTCCTCCATATCATCTAAGAGTTTGGCAGTACCGGAAATAATTACACTTTCGTATTTTGTATTTGTATCGCATGGTTTTCCATTCGGATCCAGCAACAGCTTCTCCATTTCATAAACAGAAAATCCGACTTTGGAATTGTGGGCGATATTGTCAAGTTTTTTGCCTTTTGGTAAACCATGAAAAAAAATTGTCTCATCAAAATAGATAAAATGGATTGGGGTGCTGTACGGTGTACCATCGGGATTCAGCGTGGCCAAACTGCCGGTCTGTGCTCGCTGAAGCAACTGTTTTATCTGTTGTTTGGTCAATGGGTGTGTTTTCATACGATGTTGCATAATGTAGCCTCCTTATCATATCAGTTCCTTTTTTCTTTACTATACAACAAAACCGTACCCTTTATAAGAGCCGGTTTTGATGAATTTATAGGATACAGTTGAGTTAACCAAACCAAGCCTGAGATAAAATCTTCACAGCCATCCGAATATCCCTATCTGGTATCATGCCATATCCCAAGACAATGGAATTGTTCCTATAATTTTGTTTGTTCAACCAGAAAGGAGACACAGGGCACACCTTAATTTTGTGTTCAAATGCTTTTCGAATAAGATCATCTTCTTTCTGTCCATCCAAAAACTCCAAAAGAATATGCAATCCAGCTTGGTGACCATAGATACGCACCTTGTTTCCCATGTTTTGCTTAATTGCATCAATCAAGGTATCGTGCTTCTTTTTTTGAGATAGACAAATCTTCCGAATATGCTTTTCCCAATGCCCATCCTCCATAAATCGGGCCAGAATTTTCTGTTCTATCAACGGTACGGTACATTGATATCCAGTAAACTTTTCTTGATATACCGGTAGCAACCATGTCGGCAATATCATATATGCCATTCGAAGACCCGGAGAAAGTGCTTTAGAGAATGTACCAACATAGATTACTCGCTCATATTGATCGATTGATTGGAGAGATGGAATTGGTCGCCCGTTATAGCGAAATTCGCTGTCATAGTCATCCTCGATAATGATATTGTCATGTTCCCGTGCCCACTTCAATATTTCAATTCGCCTATGGATCGGCATAACAGCACCCATCGGAAACTGGTGAGATGGTGCGATGTGAACCATTCTTGCGGATGATGCGGCGAGTTTGTTTAGTTCAATTCCATTCTCACAAACCGGTATGGGCAAAATCTCAAATCCATTACTCCGGAAGATGATGCTGGCACCATCATAGCAAGGTTCCTCCATAGCGACTTTTTTCTCAGCATAGGGAAATATTTTTATCATTATTTGAAGAGCGGATTGCGTGCCGCTACAAATTACGATCTGTTCCGGTTTGCAGTTAACCCCACGGCTGTGATATAAATATTTCATGAGTTGGATTCGCAAATCCATGTCTCCTTTTACATCGCAGTCACCGTGAACATCTTGCGCTTCTGGTCCATCCAATACATCAGTCATATACCTTCTCCAGAGTTTATATGGAAAACTGGCGGCATCAAGATTTCCATATTGAAAACTATAATGGATATTCTCAGCCCCATGTTTGGAAACACTAAGCTCCACTTCACTTATTGTTAAACTGGCCGTTTCTTTTTGATTAAGATCAAATTGTAAATTGTTAACCACATAGCCGGAACCTGCCACACTTGTAATATATCCTTCCAACGCTAGTTGTGCATAGGCATTTTCCACAGTATTCCGTCCAATCTGCAATTCCTTTGCCAATGCCCTGGTGGATATTATCCGTGTGCCAATAGACAAATTTCCTATGAGAATATCATGTTTTATTTGTTCATATATATGCTGATAAATCGGTTTTTTTCTCTCATAATCAATGTGCAGCATTTTCACTTCCTCCATTCATTACTACCCTGTCGTAATTGTATCATAAAAAAATAGGATACCGTTTTCTAACAGTATCCCTTTCAGAGTCTTTATTAGATTTTGTACTACTTCATGAACAAATTGTAAACAAAATTCAACCATCCACCTGCCACTGGTTACTCCCTAGCTTCTTGGTTCTATAACAAGTACTGCTTGTAAAGGTGGTCTCTCCCCTAATAATCCTAATGCATATATAGAATAGTAGTTATTGGCATCAAGTTTAACACCAGACAAAGTAAATGCTGCGTCCTGGCTACCTTTTGGACGCACTTCAAAAGTATAGACTCCTGCTGGAATACAAGCATAGTCAGTAATATACTTGTACTCAACATTACTAAAAATATTCTTCCCATCTGGTGTTATTATATCTATAGCTGGTGAATTCGGAGATAAATTAATAAATCTTATACAAGGTCTTCCAAAGTTTTGCCCAGAAGCTGGTTCTGGAATAGGGTACAGACTTACATTTGGAGCTGTTCCAATAATAGCTATATTAAAAATTGTTCCTTGAGGAATTGGTATATTTGAACTTAGTATAGGCTTTGTTTTTTCGCCTGTTGGATAAACTTCTATAAGATAGTTTCCAGGTATAGCAGACCAATAGGAAGAAAAATCTTTATATCTAAGATTCTTTGCAACCATAGTTCCATTTGCATAGACATCTACATCTGGTGCATTAGGAGAAGCATGCATAATTCTAAAATATGATTTTGATTGAACTTGCTGAGGTTGTTGTATAGGGTCATTCATTTTATATTTCATAGCTCCACATGGACTAGCAAACATAATTTTTATCCTTTCTTCATACTAACTAATATAATTATATGAAAAAATTCTATAATATGTGTAACATTTAAACTTAGAAAATTATCTAGACTTTGTTTTACTAATAAATTTCTATAGAATAAAAAATAAGCAAAGTGCACCTAAAAGATGCACTCTACTTATTTACAAGAACATTTTATTTTATTGAACAGCCCTACTTTTCTAATCATAACTTAAATATGCTTCCTATTATATTTAATATATTTAAACTATGATTAATTTTACCCTAAACCTCTTCGTATTATTTCAAGGGGGAAGTAACACGAAATTAATTTTGTCTTCTAGCTACTGAGAATTCTTTGGTGGAACTTTAAGCAGTCTGTTCTTGTAACCAAAAGTTAACGTTTTCATAATTACTATAAAGCAACTTATATGCCAAATAATAAATTATATATTATCTGAAAATGCTTTTTTCATTTCCCCCTAATCCCTATCTTTAACTTTATCACCCTTTATAAAATAAAATAAGAATCAATAAATGTTAATTTCAATTTACTGATTCTTATTTAAAAAATATATTCATCTGTATAAAATATATACATTTGTTCCAAATTAATACACCCTACTGAACTGATTCTTGTTTTTTATCAACTCTGAAATTATAAAAAAGTCCTGCGAGTATTAGTGCCCCTCCAATTAACTTTCCCATGGAAACATCTACCCCTGTAAAATAGTCAAGTGCTATCCCTGTGAAAAGCTGTCCAATAAAAATAAGTAGAGTAGAATATATAGTTGGAATCTTAGGAATTATAACATTTGATGCAGCTACAACCGCCACCCCAATTACTCCTCCTAGATATATCCAAAATGGAAAATTAGCAAGTTCTGTAAAAGACAAATTTCTTCCATCATTTATAAACAATAATATTATTCCTGTAATCACCAAGCCTCCAAGATAATTTATAAAAGTTCCTTGGAATACTCCAACTCTCTTTGCTAGGTTAGAGTTAACTACCATAGAAAGGAGAACTAAACATCCTGATATGAATGCAAGTATTATATATATCATACTTTATACCCCCTAATATATTACCATTATAACTATTCCTGCAAGTACTATCATAAATCCTACTATTTTTTCTTTTTGGAATTTATGAACATCTAATCCGAAAAGTCCAAAATGATCTATGACTACTGCAGCTAGCGACTGTCCAAATAATCCTAGGGCTAGGGTTAAAGATACACCTAAATGTTTAAAACACACA
>JAYFRK010000586.1:0-17044 GCA_034925975.1 Clostridium sp. | reverse complement strand
TATTGAAAATCTTGGTTATAAAAGCATATCTAAAAGATATCAACTAGTACATAATTCTTAATGAACCGCCGTATACCGAACGGTACGTACGGTGGTGTGAGAGGACGCTAAATAAAATAATTATTTAGCTCCTACTCGATCTTTAGGGGAAGCCCTTATCTAGGGACGTAGCAGCCGTTATCTCCCACTTTAGAAGTGGGAGTATTACGGATGGTAGTCATCAGATAAAAGGAAATTATTAATAAAGTTTATGGTAAATATTTACATAAAATTCCTTTTGAGTTACAATTAACTGGAGAATTAAAAAAGGAGGTCATAATGAGGAAAAAAATTAAATTCAGTTTTATTATGGTAATCCTTATTTTTTTTAATATAAATAGTGCTTTAGGAAAAATTAAAACAAGTGATAATTTAATTGATGGTGTAAGGGCAACAGTTATAGATATCTTATCTAATAGTGAAAAGGAAATTATAGAAGGAAATAGGGATTTAAAGGTCAAAGAGCAAAGAGCGGAAGTACTTATAACTTCTGGGAGTTATAAAGGAGAAAAATTAGTAGTAGAAAATATAATAGATGATTCTATTGAAGACAGTTTTATACTAAACAAAGGAGACAATATATTAATTTCAATTGAAGAGAAGGATGGCAAAATAGCAAAAGCATATATTTATGAATTTGTCAGGGATAAATATTTAGTATATTTGACAGTTTTATTTATTGTACTAATGATTGCCATAGGTGGATTTAAGGGATTAAAGTCTGTACTTACCTTAACACTTACAATTATTATTACAATAGGACTGCTGCCCATTCTATTGATTAAAGGATACAATCCTATAATAACTTCACTAGCAATTTCTTTTGTAATTACAATAATAAATTTAACCACTATAAATGGATTCAATAGAAAAACTATTGCTGCTATTATTGGGACAAGCGGAGGCATTGCTGTCTCAGGGGCAATAACATTAATTATGAATTCCGTTGCTAAGCTTTCCATATATGGAAGTGAAGAAGGGCAAATGATGATATATTCTCCGCAAAATATAAACCTTGATTACAGAGGATTTTTATTTTCAGCAATTTTAATAGGTGCGCTAGGAGCTTTAATGAATATAAGTATGTCTATAGCTTCAGCTATGAAACAGATAGAAGAGGTAAATCCTAATGTAAGTACATTTAAACTTATAAAATCAGGAATGAGTGTAGGACGTGATATTATGTGTACCATGTGTAATACATTAATATTAGCTTATATAGGAGCATCTTTATTATCTGTTACTATGTTAATTACATATAATGTTTCTTTTTTTCAGATCATAAATCAAAGTTTTATTGCAACAGAGATTGTAAGAGCTTTAGCTGGCGGCATAGGATTAATAGCTACTATACCTATTACTGTAATTACTTCAGGAATACTTAGAAATAATGAAGTAAAAAGAAATTTAAGAATATAATAAAAGACTCTATAATAAAAAACTGATATGCTCCCTTTATGGTAGACAGTTGAAATAATAAAACTGTTACTATGAAGGGAGTATCTTTTTATGGGACGAAAAGTAAAAGTTTCGGTTGATATCAAAATTAGAGCAATTAAAGATTATCTTACAGGTAAAAAATCAGTATTACAAATTTGTTCAGAATTGCAAATTCATAAGACTGCTTTTGATGAGTGGAAACGAAAATATGAATTAAAAGGAGAACAGGGGCTTGAAACTATAAAAAGAAATACATATTATCCTGAGGTTATTAAATTACAAGCCATATCTGACTACCAGAAAGGAATAGGTTCGTTAAATCAAATATGCAGTAAATATGATATTTCAAACAATAGTATTCTCCGAAAGTGGATAAAGAAGTATAATGGTCATAAAATAACTAAATCTCACAGCTCTCGGGGGGATAAGTACATGGCCATGGGAAGAAAAACAACTTATGAAGAAAGAGTTCAAATAGTATCATTTTGTATGGAAAACAATGATGATTATCAGATGGCAGCTGATAAATATCAGGTTTCATATCAACAGGTTTATTCTTGGACAGGTAAATATAAGCAAGGTGGCACAGAAGCGCTTGTCGATAGACGTGGAAAAGGAAAGACATCGGAGGAATTAACGGAAACTGAAAAACTTGCTGCTCAGGTGAAGTTGCTTGAAGCAGAAAACAAACGCTTACAGATGGAGAATGGTTTCCTAAAAAAATTGAAAGAAGTGGAAAGGAGGCGATCTGGGAAGACAAGTATATAGCTATTAAAGAGTATAATGAGAAAACTGAGTTTGCAATAACTGAAATGTGCAGAATTATAGGCGTAGCCCGTTCTGCTTATTATAAATGGCTGAATCGCAAAGAAAGTGAGTCAGATAAGGAAAACAAAAAGATTCTTGATACCATAATTCAACTATATAATGATGTTCAAGGTATTTACGGATATCGAAGGATGAAGTTGAATATAAATAGGATTCTAGGAGAGACATATAACCACAAACGTATATATAGGTTAATGAAGTCTGTTAACATGAAATCAGTTATACGTAGAAAGAGAAAGAATTATATTCCAAGCACTCCTCAAATTACTGCTGAGAATATTTTGAATAGAGATTTTCATGCTGATAAGCCAAATCAAAAATGGCTTACCGATGTAACAGAATTTAAGTTAACGGACGGAACAAAAGCTTATTTGAGTGCAATTCTTGATCTGCACGATAATAGCATTATTTCTTATGTCCTTGGAAAATCGAATAATAACGTTCTTGTTTTTGAAACCTTTGATAAAGCAGTTGTGTCCAATCCCAATGCCAATCCACTTTTCCACAGCGATAGAGACTTTCAATATACAAGTAGATCTTTTAGATATAAACTTGATGAAATAGGAGCTACACAAAGCATGTCTAGAGTTAGTAGATGCATTGATAACGGTCCGATGGAAGGATTTTGGGGAATAATAAAATCTGAAATGTATTACCTCAGAAAATTCCACCATTTTGATGAATTACAGTCAGCAATTGATAAGTACATAGATTTTTATAATTCAAAAAGGCTTCAACAGAAGTTAAAAGGTCTGACTCCGATAGAATATCGAAATCAGACCTTGGTATCATAACTTTTGTTTTTTCACCTGTCTACTTGACAGGGGGCAGTTCAAACGCCAGCTGACTGGCGTTTTTATGTTAATCTCCATCTAAGATATCTCCAAGAAATCCTAGGGCACTTCCTTCTCCTGTACGTTTTCCTCCAATATGTGGTGCAGCAGAAAGTACTCTATCAGCAAGTCTGCTAAATGGAAGAGATTGTACCCAAACGGTTCCAGGACCTGTTAATGTAGCGAAGAATAGTCCTTCTCCACCAAAGAATGCAGATTTTACTCCACCAACAAATTGAATATCATAATCTACATCTCTTGTCATGGCTACAAGACATCCAGTATCCACTTTTAAAGTTTCTCCTGGCATAAGCTTCTTCTCGAATATAGTTCCTCCAGCATGAATAAATGCTAAACCATCTCCCTCAAGTTTTTGAAGGATAAAACCTTCTCCACCAAAGAAACCTACTCCAAGTTTTTTTCTAAAATCAATTCCTATAGATACTCCTTTAGCAGCACATAAAAAAGCATCCTTTTGACAAATTAGTTTTCCACCAAGTTTACTTAAATCCATTGGAATAATTTTGCCAGGGTAAGGTGAAGCAAAACTTACACTTTGTCTTCCTATACCAAGGTTTGTAAACATGGTCATAAATAAACTTTCACCTGTAAGTACTCGTTTACCAGCACCAAAAAGCTTGTTCATAAATCCGCCGCCTTGGTTATGAGAACCATCTCCAAAAATAGTTTCCATTTGAATACTAGAGGACATCATCATCATTGCACCTGCTTCAGCAATAACGCTTTCATTTGGATCTAGTTGAATTTCAACAAATTGCATATCATCACCGTAAAGAGTGTAATCTATTTCGTGAGCATTCATGTAAAAACCTCCTTTAAATATACAATTATATTTTAGCAAATTTATCTAAAGAGAAATAGTTAATATATTAATATTTTGTTTTAAATTTATTAAATATAATTTATATTTACCCAATTTTGTTGATATAAATGCGGAAAATAGGTAAACTAGATATAGCAACTATGCGAAGAAATGGTGATTTAATTTAATTTTGGAGGACTAATATGAAAAAAGATAGATTGTTAATACTTGACGGACATAGTCTTATGTATAGAGCGTTTTTTGCACTTCCTCAATTTACAAATACGGAAGGAACACATACTAATGCTATATATGGCTTTATAAAGATGTTATTAAAGATGAAAGAAGAAATAAAACCAGATTACATAGTAACTGCTTTTGATAAAAAAGCTCCTACCTTTAGACATAAAGAATACGAGGATTACAAGGCTGGTAGAGAGAAGATGCCTTCTGAACTTAGAGAACAGTTTCCAATACTAAAAGAGCTTTTGGAAATGCTGGCTATAAATATATTTGAAATAGATGGCTTTGAAGCAGATGATTTAATTGGGACTCTATCTAAATATGCTGAAGAAAAGGAAATTGAAGTTTATATTGTAACAGGGGATAGAGATGCATTGCAACTTGCTACAGACAACGTAAAAGTAGTTATAAATAAAAAGGGTATGAGCGAAAAAGAAATATACGATAAAAATAGGATGATAGAGGAATTTGGAGTTACTCCTACACAATTCATTGATGTTAAAGGACTTATGGGAGATAAGTCAGATAATATACCTGGGGTTCCTGGAGTTGGAAGCAAAACTGCCTACAAATTGATTAAGGAATATGGAAGTATTGAAAATTTGTTAGAGAATGTAGAGAGTGTAAGTGGAAAAAAACTAAAAGAAAATCTTATTGAAAATACAGAACAAGCTATATTCAGCAAGAAGCTTGCAACAATAATGACTAACGTTCCTATAGATATTGATTTAGATGATATAAAATCTAAAGAGGCTTATGATGTTAAAGGAGTCAAAGAACTATTCAAGAAGTTAGAGTTTAAATCACTATTAGAAGTTTTAGATGATGATAGCAGTGATGCAGCTGAGACAGATACTGCAGCTGAAGCTTCACAGGAAGAGGACGAATTTAACTATATAATAATAGACTCTTTGGATCAGTTATCAGATTTAGTTAAAAATATGGATAGTATAATCTATCTACAATTTGAATTTTCAAATCAAACAATTTTCTCAAAGGTTCAATTTGAGAAGATTTACTTGAGAAATAATGAAAGTGCATATTGTATAAATGCAAATAGAATAAGAGAAGAAAATAGTGAAGAGTTTTTTAGAATGCTAAAAGATATTTTTGCAAATGAAAAACTAAAAAAAGTATGTCATGGCAGCAAAATGGCTTATGTGGTTTTAAACAAAAATAATATATCATTTGAAAATCTAGCATTTGATACAAAAATAGCAGCTTATTTAATAGAACCATCAAGTAAAGAGTATATATTAAGAGATATAATTGAATCAAAACACAAAGTTAACTTTACAGGGGAAGAGGAAAAGGTAAGAGCAAAAGAAACTTACTATATGAAGGAAGTATTTGAAGAGTTAAGTGAAGAAATACAAAAATTAGGAATGGATAAGCTTTTGTATGAAGTAGAATTGCCTCTTATAGATGTTTTAGGATTCATGGAGACAAGAGGATTTAAGGTTGATAGAGATAAGTTAGAGGAGATAGGAAAGAAATTTAAAGTGGAAATAGAATCCCTTGAAAAAGAAATTTACGCTTTAGCAGATGAAGAATTCAACATAAAATCTCCAAAGCAGTTAGGTAAGATTCTATTTGAAAAGCTAGATTTACCAGCAGTGAAGAAGACAAAAACAGGTTACTCTACAAATGCTGAAGTACTTGAAAAGCTTAAGAGCAAACACCCTATAATTCCTAAAATAATTGAATATAGACAAATTACTAAACTTGATTCAACCTATGTGGAAGGATTAAAAAATGTAATTGATGAGGATGGAAAAATACATTCAAGCTTTAATCAAACAGTAACTACTACAGGAAGATTATCAAGTACGGAGCCAAATCTTCAAAACATACCTATAAAATATGAGATGGGTAGAGAAATAAGAAAAGTTTTTGTTCCAGAAGAAGAAGATTGCGTTATATTGTCAGCAGACTATTCGCAGATAGAGCTTAGAGTTCTTTCTCATATTGCAAAGGATGAAAATTTAATAGAAGCATTTAAGAATCATGATGATATCCATACTAAAACAGCATCAGAAGTGTTTAAAGTTCCAATTGAAGAGGTTACCCCTTTAATGAGAAGTAATGCTAAGGCTGTAAACTTTGGTATAGTATACGGGATAGGGGCTTTCAGTCTTGCTGAGGATATAAATGTTTCTAGAAAAGAGGCGCAACAATATATTGATGCATATTTTGAAAGATACCCTAATGTAAAAAAATATATAGAAAATGTTATAAAACAAGGACAACAAGATGGATTTGTAACAACCATAATGAATAGGAGAAGGTTTATACCAGAAGTACAATCTAAAAACAAAATGATAAAAGCCTTTGGTGAAAGACTTGCTATGAATACACCTATACAAGGAAGTGCTGCAGATATTATAAAGTTTGCTATGGTTCACGTGTATAAAGAACTTGAAGATAGAAAGCTAAAAAGTACTTTAATATTACAAGTTCATGATGAACTAATATTAAATGTATACAAGGATGAACTAGAAGAAGTTAAAAAGATTGTAGTAGATGAAATGGAAGGTGTAATGGATCTTTTAGTACCACTAGAAGCAGACGTAAACGTGGGAAATAATTGGTACGAAGCTAAATAATAACGGGGGGACGTACATGATAAAAGTTGGCTTAACAGGCGGCATTGGAAGTGGTAAAAGTACCGTATCGAATATTATTAGGGAAAAGAACATACCTATTATAGATGCAGATATTATCGCTAGGGAAGTTTTAGACATATACCCTAGTATAGTAGATAAAATAAAGATTAGCTTTGGAGAAGAATTTATAGATCATAATGGAAAACTAAAAAGAAGAGAGCTGGGAAATTATATCTTTAAAAATGAAAGCTTAAGAAAAAAACTTGAGGATATAATTATACCCTATATAAAATGTGAAATATTTAAAAGGTTGGACCAATACAATAAATTAGGAAAGAGATTATGTATCGTAGACGCTCCAACTCTAATAGAAAATAACATTCATAAGGAGATGGATGTTAATATTCTAGTTTGGGTACAGGAAGACATACAAATACAAAGAGTTAAACAAAGGGATCTTTTAAATGATGAGCAAGTTATAGATAGAATAAAATCTCAAATTCCCCTTGAAACTAAAAAAGAACAAGTGAATTTTATAATAGACAATAGCGGGGATTTAGAAAAAACAAAAGAACAATTAAATAAAATTATTACAGAAATAGAATCTCTAGGGGAGTAGAAATGAAATTTAAAAAAAGAAAACTAATATTTGTAATTTTAATTATAGTAGCGCTAGTTGCAATTAATTTTAAATCTATAGGAAGAATGTTTTATCCACTTAGTTACGAAACTCACATAAAAAAATATTCAAAGGAATATGATATTAATCCATATTTAGTAGCAGCAGTAATTAAGGTTGAAAGTAATTTTGAAAAAGAAGCTATTTCTAAAAAAAATGCACGAGGATTGATGCAGTTAACCCCTTCTACTGCAAAATGGGCTGCAGAAAAGATAAAAATTGATAATTTTGATGTAGCTATGTTATTTGATCCAGAAACCAACATTAGAATGGGATGCTGGTATATAAATGATTTAAGACGAGAATTTGGTCCAGATATGAAAATTTTGCTAGCTGCATATAATGGTGGAAGAGGTAATGTGAAGAAGTGGCTAAAGGATGAAGAACACTCTAAAGACGGAAAAAATCTTGACTACATACCATTTAAAGAAACTGATGAATATGTGAAAAAAGTTGAAGTTAATTATAATATATATAAGTATTTATATGGCGATGAGGGTAGTTTTTATCAAACAACAAAAATGGTTCTTTCTAGATTTTTTAAGTAAAACTATTGACAGTATATATTAAGGTAGTATAATAATATACGTAACTAAATAATATATACTATGCAGGAGTGGCGGAATCGGCAGACGCGTGCGTTTAAGGGGCGCATACCGTGAGGTGTATGGGTTCAAGTCCCATCTTCTGCACCATAAAAACAGCTAAACGTAATGGTTTAGCTGTTTTTTATTTTTTGAAAATATAAAATAGCATTCTAAAATAAAGTAATGGATTAAAATTAAACCAAATGGATTAATTTTAATCCATTACTCCATCCTTGATAATTAAACCATATAAAATAAATTTTCATAAAATGGTTTAAAATTAACCCATTTAACATACATAATTAATTTTTAAACTAGCAAAAATCATAATTTTGCAATGCATATAACTTGGCATAATAAATGCTTTAATAAAATAGCAAGTTTATAATATATAAAAAGCATTTAGTTTTAAGCTAATATGAAATTGGGGGTATAAAGATGGAAAAAAACTTTATGACAAAATTAGTTAGACTAGGAGAGAAGGTTCCTAAATCTATTTCAACACCTAAATCAGCACCTATTTATATGAGCTCATCCTTTTCTTTTAATGACGTAGATGAATTAGAGAAAGTGTATGCAAAAGAAGAACATGGTTATGTATATTCAAGAATGAGTAATCCTGGACAAGATGCTTTAAAAGAAATAATGGCTAATATTGATGAAGGGGAAGAGGCTCAAGTTTTTTCTTCAGGTATGGGAGCTATAACTATGTCTATTCTAGCTCATGTAAAATCAGGAGATCATATAATAGCAGATGAAGTTTTATATGGGGGAAGCTTTCAGTTTCTGAAAGAAGAACTTAAAAACTTTAACATAGAAGTTTCCTTTATTAATATGACTAAAGATAACATAGAGAATTATTTTAAAACTAACACTAAAATAGTTTACATGGAGACAATTTCAAATCCTTTAATGGAAGTTATAGATATAAGGAAACTTTCAAAAATTTGTAAAAAGCATAATGCTAAATTAATTGTAGACAATACTTTTGCTACTCCTATAATATGTCAACCTTTAAAATTAGGGGCAGATGTGGTGGTTTATAGTGCAACAAAATATCTATGTGGCCATAGCGATATAATCGCTGGTGTTGCTGTATCAAATAGAGAGACTATGGAAAAAATCAGCCATACCGCAACTATATATGGTACAACTATGAGTCCGTTTGATTCTTGGGTGTTAATAAGAAGTTTAAGGACTTTAGAACTTAGAATTAGACAACATTCAAAAAATGCACTTAAGCTAGCAGAATATTTACAAAGCCATGAAAAAATTGAAAAAGTATATTATCCTGGGCTTACAACAACTAATTCTTTTGAGCTTGCAAAAGAAATATTTAATGATAATCTTTTTGGAGGAATGTTAAGCGTAGATTTCAAAGGTGGAGAGAAGGCAGTTTGTGATATAATAAAGGAATTAAAGTCAATTAAATTTGTTCCAAGTCTTGCTGGAGTGTCTACAACTCTTTCTTATCCGGTAAGAACATCACATAGAGCTATGACAGATGAAGAACTTATTAAGTCTGGTATATCAAAGGGATTACTAAGAATTTCTACAGGATTGGAAGATATAGATGACATAATTTCAGAATTTGATGAAGCTCTTAAAAGGATTTAAATTTAATAAAATTAACTAACTTACTTAGGAGGGTATAAAAATACACCTTCCTAAGTTTAGAATCAATCTAATGTAAAAATAATAACAAATACTATTGGGAGAAGGCTAAACAATATCTAACAAGGCTACTAAGAAAAGGAGTATTATACATGATAAAAAATTTAGAAAAAGGTTGTATTAATATATGAAATCTCCAGAAAAAATAACAGAGAACTTATTTAATAAATCCATAGCATTTGTAGATAAGCCATTAAAAGAGCTTTTAATAGGAGGAATTTTAGCAGGTATATTTGTAAGTATTGCAGCAATTACTTCTGTAACTGTATGCAGCGATATGAGTTCATATTTTGGAGTAGGATTTACTAAATTAATCTTTGGAGTAGTATTTACTTTAGGTCTTACTTTGATAGTTTTATCAGGTAGCGAGCTTTTTACGGGGAGCAATTTATATATAGTTTCTGTCTATAAAGATAAAGAATATTTAAAAAGAGTACTTAGAAATTGGGTTTTAATATATCTATCAAATTTCCTTGGAGCTATAATTTTAATTTTTTTCATATTTAAAACAGGAGTTTTAGATGATGAACTGATACAAAAATATATAATAAATATTACCGAGGCAAAGTTAAACTTAACTATGGTTGAAGTATTTTTTAGAGGAATTCTGTGCAATTTTCTTGTTTGTCTGGCCGTGAGAGTAGGGGAAGCTTCAGAAGAAGTTTCAGGGAAAATTATCGGATACATTTATGTAATAGGGGCTTTTGTTATAAATAGTTTTGAGCACAGTATAGCAAATATGTTTTTTATACCTACAGGCATTTTAGTTGCAGCAAAAAGTGGAATATATATACCATGGAAAGCCTTCTTTGTAGGAAATTTATTGCCGGTTACAATAGGTAATATTATAGGTGGAGGATTATTTGTGGGTGTAATTTATCATACTATGCATTCTAGATATTTTAATAAGAATTGTATATCAAACAAATTAAAGGTTATTAAAGGTGATAAATATGAAAATTTCTAGAATCGAAATAAAAACAATTGATAGACCTAATATGACTTTTGATATAACATCTGTATTTGTTAAATATAAAATCAATATAATATGGATGGAAGTATATACTTTTGTGGTATACATGAAGTTTTATGAAATAGAACCTAATCTTTGGAGAAAGATTAAGAATGAATTGTTAAACATAGACGGGATTAATGGTATTGAGAAGGTTGATCTAATTTCTTTTGAAGAGAAAGAAATGCAAATTAAGACTATAATGGATACAGTTCCACAGGGAGTTATAGTTTTAAATAAGGCATGTAGAATAGAGTATATAAATAAATACGCTGAAGAAAATATATTCTTTATTAGTTCTAAAGAAATCAATAAGAAAAAATTATCTGAAGTAATACCTAATTATTCAAATAAAATAGAGGAAATGCTTCAGAAAATACAAAACTCAAATAAAGTTTTTGATTTGGAGATAACAATAAATAGTAAGACTTATATGCTAAGTATTAATTCTATTATTAATGATGAAGGTATATTGTGTGGATTTGTAATAACTCTCCAGGATATAAAGAGAATGAGGGAAA
Organism: Clostridium sp.; assembly: GCA_034925975.1. Classification (GTDB taxonomy): domain Bacteria; phylum Bacillota; class Clostridia; order Clostridiales; family Clostridiaceae; genus Clostridium_H. The sequence continues at coordinate 5,759 of JAYFRK010000586.1, read as the reverse complement.
TAATTAATCAAAAAAGATATGATAATGAAATATCTTTTAAGGATATAATAGGAGAAAGTCTAGAAATAAAGGACACTATAAATCATGGTAAAATTTTTGCACAGTCAAATTCTCCAGTTTTAATTATTGGAGAAAGTGGTACCGGAAAAGAATTATTTGCAAGGTCTATACATAATTTAAGCAGTAGATCTTTAAAGCCTTTTGTGGCAATTAACTGTGCTGCCATCCCAGATCAGCTACTAGAAAGCGAACTTTTTGGATATGAAAGTGGAGCGTTTACTGGAGGTAGAAGCAATGGTAAAACAGGAATTTTTGAAGTAGCTAATGGAGGAACAATATTTTTAGATGAAATCGGAGAAATGCCTCCACATCTTCAAGTTAAGCTACTAAGAGTTTTGCAGGAAAAAAAAGTAAGAAAATTAGGAAGCAATAAAGAGACTAATATAGATGTAAGAATTATATCCGCAACGAATAGAGACATATACAAAATGGTAGAATCAAATCAATTTAGATTGGATTTACTTTATAGAATTAATATTTTTACCTTAGTAATTCCATCTTTAAGAGAGAGAAAAAGCGATATAAGGGTTTTAGTAAACCATTATATAAATGAATATTCTCAAAAGTATTGTAAGAACGTGGAAGAAATAACGCTAGAAGCTATGAAAAAGTTATTAGATTAGAAGTGGTATGGAAATGTAAGAGAGCTCCAAAATGTATTAGAAAGGACTATAGCTTTGATAAATTCATCTAAGATAACAGAAAAAGATATAATAATAAATGATGAGTTTGACAAAGATTATATAAAGCAATCAACCTCATTAAAAGAAACTTTAGGAGAAGTTGAAAAAGAAATAATAGTAGAAGCATTAAAAAATAATAAAAGTATAAGAAAAGCTGCTAAGCAGTTAGGAGTAACTCATACTTTGCTAGTAAATAGGATAAAAAAATATAATATTGAACATTAAAAAATATTTAATCCTGTAGAATATTATTCTAAACCATCTACTCTAAGGGAGGTAACAATAAGATTAGGGTTAAGAATTAAATATATACCTTAATACAGTAGGGAGGTAAAAAATGAAATATAATTCAAGCTAATAAATCTATGTGATAAGTACATTAGGATTAGTATCTTTAATGAGAGAAATTAAGTTCTTTTCATGAAAACGTTTACAAAAAGTTTGTCAATTTAACACTATCTAAAAAAATTGTATAAACAATCTATTAAGAAGTTAAATATTATTTTAAGGAGGATGTTCCAAATGAATAGTAATTCTAAAAAAATAAAGGCCAATGGAATAGCATTAATACCATTTTTAATATTTATAGCCATATATCTAGGTAGCGGCATTATTTTAAATTCAAAGGGAGTAGAAATGGCATTTTATCAATTTCCAGCTCCAATAGCTGTATTTTGTGGGGTTGTTGCAGCATTTTTAATATTAAAGGGAAATATAAACGAAAAATTTGACCAATTTGTAAAGGGCTGTGGAAGTCAAGATATAATTATCATGTGTATTATATATTTACTAGCTGGAGCCTTTGCAGGTGTATCAAAGGCAATAGGTGGTGTGGATTCAACTGTTAACTTAGGGTTAACCTTTATACCTGCGCAGTATGTAACAGCTGGATTATTCTTAATTTCTTGTTTCATATCTATTGCTACTGGAACTTCCTGTGGAGCTTTAGCAGCAGTAGCACCAATAGCAGTAGCTTTAGCTACAAAGGCAGGACTTTCTCTTCCACTTACTATGGCAGCTGTAGTTGGAGGATCAATGTTCGGAGATAACCTATCAGTAATATCAGATACTACCATTGCAGCAACTAGAACTCAAGGATGCGATATGAAAGATAAATTTAGAGTGAATTTACTATTAGCTCTTCCACCAGCAATAATAACGTTACTTTTGCTTCTGATTTTTGGGCATCCAACAAATATTCCAACAATGCAAATTTATGAATATAATATCATAAAGGTTTTACCTTATGTGTTTGTATTAGTATTAGCAATAGCAGGAGCTAATGTATTTGCTGTGTTAACAGGAGGTACAATACTTTCGGGGATAATTGGTATTGCATACGGAAATTTAACAGTTCTATCATTTGCTAAAGAATCCTTTAACGGATTTACAAGTATGATTGATATATTTCTTGTATCTATGATTACTGGTGGACTTGCTTATATGGTAACTGAAGCTGGAGGATTACAATGGCTTTTAGACCGTGTTCAGAAGATGATAAAAGGTAGAAGGTCTGCAGAAGTAGGAATTGCAGCTCTTGTTTCTCTTACAGATATAGCTATAGCTAACAATACAGTTTCTATAATCATAAATGGACCTATTGCAAAAGAAATTTCTAATAAATTTAAAGTTGATCCACGTAGAAGCGCTTCAATATTAGATACTTTTTCATGTATAACGCAGGGAATAATTCCTTATGGAGCTCAAATGCTTATGGTAGGAAGCTTTACAAAGGGTGTTGTATCTCCAATGTCAGTAATTCCATTGTTATGGTATCAACAGCTTCTTGCAGTATCATTAATAGTATCGATGTTTATACCTTTTGCGGATGGTATAATTAAAAAAAATCCTTGGAAGTGGGACAATAAAGAAATATCAGAAAAAGATATTCCTATGTAAGGTAATAGAATACCTGGCATGAAGATTTATGCCAGGTATTCTATTATTTTATTAAAGTTAATTTAGAGGAAAACTACTAAACATATAGAATAATTATATATGATAAAATCTATTTTATATATTAATAATAGTTTTAATAAAGAAAATAAAATTGAAAAGGTTAATCTTATTTTATGTTTGAATTATTTAGTAAATAGATTAAAATATAATTAATGAATAACAAATTTCTTTATAAGTAATTAGGAGGAAATATGAATAAGTATTTAATAATAAATACTCAAATATTACCTGATGTTTTTCAAAAGGTAGTTCAGGTAAAAGAGTTATTAAAAGTGGGTAAGGCGAAGGATATCACTGAGGCAGTTAAGGCTGTTGGCATAAGTAGAAGTTCTTATTATAAATATAAAGATTTTGTGTTTTCAGTTGCAGAAGGTACTCATGTTCAAAAGGCAACTATAAGCTTTTTATTATCACATAAAGCAGGTACTCTATCTAGAATACTTGATAGAATTGCACAGGTTAATGGCAATATACTAACTATAAATCAAGATATACCAGTAAATAATGGTGCTAATGTAACAATTACATTAGATATATCAGCTATGAATGTTGATTTAAATAATTTTATTGAAGAAGTTAAAAATATGGATAATGTGGTTAGGATTACACTAGTGGCTATGGAATAATTACAAAAAATAGTATTCAAAATAAAAGCATATGCATAACCTATTAATGTAGCAATTTATTATGGAGGTATGTATATGGAATTTAATACAGAAGATAGAATGGATATAGATATTGACATGGATGAGGAATATGACATGGTTCCTATGCCAATGTATATGCAGGAAGGAATGCCTGGAATGGAACAGCCAGGTATGATGGAAATGACTCCTGAGATGATGGGATTTCCAGGTATGATGGGGGCTCCAGGTATGATGGAAATGACTCCAGAAATGATGGGAGTTCCGGGAGTTATGGGGGTTCCGGGAATGATGCCGGGTGCCATGGGAGTCCCTGGATTAATGCCATGGGCAATGCCACCAGGAATTCCAGAAGGTATGCCAGAAATGATGTATGGTCCAATGGGAATGGAAGAAATGATGCCTAGAAAATTTTCGGGTATGAATATGATGGAAATGGAAGAGGACGAGTATTCTAATAGAGAAGACGACCTTAATGATGATATGAGGAAAGAAAAAGACTATGGACCTCTAGAAATCAATAGAATACTCATGAAGATTGAGAGATACAATCCAGGTATATTCAGATATTTAAGGATGTATGGAATGTCTTATAAGGCTGCTAGAAGATTTATAAAAAAGATAATTAAATTAACCCTTATGTATTACGAGGACTAATAAACTGCTTGTACTTATAAGAATAACCTTTAAGTTAAAAACTTAAAGGTTATTCTTTTTGAAGGAAAATTTTTATTGACGTAGAAATAATTAATAGAGGTGTAACTATGTTTGATATTAAATTAAAGTTTAATGAAATAGAAATTGTAAGTATTGAAAAAGAGGATTTACTTAACATTTATAAATGGCTTAAAAATGAAAGTGAGTATATGAATGAATACGACATGAATTTAGTAGATGAGTTACAATTTTATGAGAGATTTCTAGAATATTATGTTAGCGAATGTGAGTTTTTTTTAAAAATAAATCAATGCAATCAATTAATTGGAATAATTAAAGGTAGAATAGAGTTTAAAAATCCAAATGAGGTATGGATAACATATTTTATTTTAGATAGTAATGTAAGAAATGCCGGCTTGGGAAGCGAAATATTACAAGCTATTGTTAAATATTTTAATAAGGATTTTGGCATAGTAAACTTTTATGCTAAGATAGAAGAATTTTCTCAATCTATTGATTTCTGGAAAAAGAATAATTTTTCGATCTTAAAAATTTACAAAAACTTAGGAACAGATATAAAAGCTATATTAAAAAGGAATAAGTAAATAATTGGTGGAAATGAGATTTCTGAAATTATTGACAATTCTTTATTATATGTAATATAATTAAAAACAGGTGTTAATGTGTTAATAATTTGTAAATATTAGAATCAAATGACATAATGGAAAGACCTAATGGAAACGTTAACAATACTAGCTTAAAGGAGGAAAGAAAGTGCAGACTATTATTCGCAGAATTATAACTTCTTTTGTGTTCATTTTTATAGTAGGTGTTGTAATCTCTATAGAAAGTTATGAAGCAAAAGCTGACGTCGGAGTTCAATCATCCCAAAGCATAAATGTTCGTTCCACAAAAATTGAAAGTAATAAGGTTATAAAAGTTCCACAAAAAGAAACAGAAAGACAAAAATTATCTAGAGGCAGTAACGGGGTATCAAGTACACTAATCGAATATTCTTACAAACATCTAGGCAAACCTTACGTATGGGCAGCTTCAGGGCCAAATGCCTTCGATTGCTCAGGATTTACTTCCTATGTGTTTAGTAAATTTGGATATTCATTACCACACTATACAGGGGAACAAGTTACAATGGGGAAATCTGTATCAAGGAATAGTTTAAAAGCAGGAGATTTAGTCTTCTTTGATACTACAGGCTCTAATAGCCATGTTGGAATATACATAGGAAATGGAAAATTTATTCATGCCTCATCAGGGCGAAAAAAAGTAATGGTTAGTGACTTAGATGAATCATATTACGATTCTAGATATTCAGCGGCAAGAAGGATAATAAATTAAAATAGTACATATTAAAATCTCAATCATATATGATTGAGATTTTTTTATTCTAAAAACAGTATTTGTTAAATAGTATTAAAGTAAAGATAAATTGTTTTATAGGAGGAAGAAGATGAGATATACTAGATATGATTTGAAAAGAAAAAAAAGCAAAAGTACTTTTTTTGTACTATTAATATTAGGTATACTGGTGCTAGCCTTTATTTCAGGATCTATAATATCAAACTTATTTATAAAAGATATTGGTAATGACAGTAGTGGTAAAAATAATATAAAAAATAATGATCAAATTAAAATAAATCCTAGTAATAAGGAAGATAATAAACAAAGTATAAAGGATATAAAAGGGTTTGTAGTTATTCAATGTGGTGTTTTCACTAATAAAAGTAATGCTGAAACC
>JAYFRK010000096.1:0-2098 GCA_034925975.1 Clostridium sp. | reverse complement strand
CTGAATTAGGTGCTTGTATGCTTACTGGTTTTGGTGACATACGGAACCATAGACATCACGGACTTTTTGGAGCTATTATAATAGAACCTACAGGCTCTAAATATATTCATTCACAAACTGGAAAAGAAATGGAAGATGCTTATTTTGAACAAATAGTAATATCCAATCCAGGAATGCCAGATTTTAGAGAGTTTGTTGTGTTTATGCAAGATGGGTTAAGCTTATATGATAAAGATGATAATCCTATACCAGATCCAGTTGATGCTGGACATGATATGGCTCGTCTTGACTTTGAAGACCAAGGGCAAAAGGGCTTTAATTACAGGTCTGAGCGTTTTGAAAATCGTTTAAAAAAAGATTCTAGAGTTCATCTAGTAATGAGTTCTAGAATTCATGGTGATCCAGCTACTCCTGTTTTTGGAGCATATCCTGGTGATCCTATAAGAATTAGACTGCTTATGCCAGCAGACAAGCCAAGAAATCATAGCTTTGTACTGCATGGACACTCATGGAAGGCTCAATACTCTGATCCGTTTTCTGATATTATATCTGTGCAAGGAGCTATAAGTGTTGGAAATGTATTTAATATTATTTTAGAAGGTGGTGCCAATGAAATTCCTGGTGATTATGCTTATAGATCTGGTATATTTCGTTGGGATGTAGAGCTAGGAATGTGGGGAATATTTAGGATATTTAATGAATTTTGCACAAATTTAAGAGAGATAAATAATAATACTTCTTTTAATCAGTAGTTAAATTAAAATTGAAATTTAAATGATACTATATTTTTATGCTAATAAGCTCCTTAACTAAGGAGCTTATGTAGTTAAGTTAGGGAAAATAAGAAGTTAAATTAGTTAAGAATATTACAAATAAAAATAGTTTTAATTGAAAATTAATTTAACATAGAATATAATATAGTAAATAAATTCTAAGAGGAGGATATTAAAATGATGTGTTGTTGCTGTTGTTGTTTTAAAAATATTGAAAAATTTAAAATAACTGCAGTACTATGCCAATTTTAATATTTATATAATTAGATAATAAAGTATATAATTATTAAAAATAAACTGCAGATCACTCTGTAGTTTTTCTTGTTTTATAAGGAAAACTGTAGACTACTTGCAGTTTTTTATTTTTATTAATTCTTAGCATTTGATAATTAAAAGATTTTAGGTGGTAATAATGATAGGAGGGACAGATATGACAGTAAAAATTTATAATACGCTAAATAAAAGAGAAGAAGAATTTAGAGAGCTTGAACCTGGAAAGGTAAAAATGTATACTTGTGGACCTACAGTTTATAACTTTGCTCATATAGGTAACTTAAGAACCTATATATTTGAAGATGTATTAAAAAAGGTGTTAGAGTATGAAGGGTACGAGGTTACTCATATGATGAATATAACTGATGTGGGCCATTTGCAGTCAGATGAAGATACTGGAGAAGACAAGATGCAGGTAGGGGCTAAGAGGGAAAACAAGAATGTTCTAGAAGTAGCTAGATTTTATGAAAATAGATTTATGTCAGATTTAGAGAGGCTAAATATAAAAATTCCATCTATAATAGCTAGGGCAACAGAACATGTTGAAGATATGATAAACCTAATAAAGATACTAGAGAAAAAGGGATACACATATATAGCAAATGGCAATGTTTATTTTTCTATAGATAAGTTTGATGATTATTACAAATTGGCAAATTTAAATATGAAAGAACTTCAAGCTGGAAGCAGAATAAAAGTAGATGAGTTTAAAAATAATCCATTTGATTTTGTATTATGGTTTGTTAATTCTAAATATGATAATCATATCCTACAATGGGAGTCTCCATGGGGAGTAGGATTTCCAGGGTGGCACATAGAATGTTCTGCAATGGCTATAAAATATTTAGGTGAAAATATAGATATACACTGCGGAGGAGTAGATCATATACCAGTACATCATACTAATGAAATTGCTCAATCAGAGTGTGCACTAGGACATAAGTGGGTAAATTACTGGATACACGGAGAATTCTTAACTGTAGATAACGGAAAAATGTCTAAATCAAGTGGAGAATTTTTAACTCTAGAAAAATTGATAGAAGATGGATTTT
>JAYFRK010000300.1:0-2709 GCA_034925975.1 Clostridium sp. | reverse complement strand
GTTCTTGGGTCTTTAAGTTCTGGGAACTCATTAAGAACGTCTGTCATTTCGTTTCCACGCTCTCCACAGCCTATATATACAACTATTTCTGCATCTCCCCATTTAGCAAGTTGGTGCTGAACTACTGTTTTACCACTTCCGAAAGGTCCTGGTACACAAGCAGCTCCACCTTTAGCAACAGGGAAAAATGTATCTACTACTCTTTGACCTGTAACTAATGGGGCTACAGGATTTAATTTTTCTGCATAAGGTCTTCCTTTTCTAACAGGCCACTTTTGGATTAATTTAATTTGTTTAATTCCTTTAGCAGTTTCTACTTCTGCAACTACTTCTTCTATAGTATATTCTCCCTCAGTAATAGATTTTAATTTTCCTTCTATTCCATAAGGAATCATTATTTTATGTGTAACTACAGTAGTTTCTTGTACTGTTCCGATTACATAGCCAGATTTAACCTCATCTCCTACTTTTGCAGTAGGAACAAAATGCCATTTCTTTTCTCTATTTAATGCAGGAACTTCTACTCCCTTTGTTAGGTAGCTTCCTGCTTTTTCAGCTATACCTTGAAGTGGTCTTTGAATTCCATCGAACATAGCTTCTATAAGTCCAGGTCCAAGCTCAACACTTAATGGCTCTCCAGTTGTTTCAACAGGAGCACCAGGTCCAAGACCTGTAGTTTCTTCATATACTTGGATTGAAGCTTTGTCGCCTCTCATTTCTATTATTTCACCTATAAGACGCTTTTCTCCAACTTTAACAAGGTCATATATACTAGCTTCTTCCATACCTTCAGCAATAACTAAAGGTCCTGAAACTTTAACAACTCTTCCAATCTTCAAGTTACCTACCTACCTTCCTTATAAAATATTAACTCCTACGGCCTTCTCTACATTATCTTTAATTCTCTGCATACCGATATTTAACGAACCTTGATTGCTTGGAATCAATATAACTGCCGGAAGTGTTTGCCTATTGTATCTTTCTATAGTCTCTTCAATATTCTTAGCAACTTGCTCAGTAACGAATATGACTGCATATTTATCCATAGCCATCCTATCTATAGTTTTTTGGGCTTCATTGGGATCAATAACTGGATATACATCTATTCCTATTGCCTTGAAAGCTAATACAGAATCTTTATCCCCAACAACTCCTATCTTATACATAAATATCACGCAGCCTTTCTCTTATAACTTCAGCGTTAATATTGTTAAGCTTTCCAACCATAATAATCCTAACAAGCTTAATTTCATTCTCTTTAGCAAACATAAAAGCAAGTAAAGGCTCTACTCCAAAGCTTACATATTTTGCATTTTTAATGTACTCCATTATAAAGTTATCAGAAAGCTTTTCAAAAGCATTTAATCTTCCTGATGCAGCAAATTCCTCTATACCGACTCTTAATATTTCACTATAGTCTGTATGAGAAAGCCTATTAATAATGCTTTCATTTGATTCGTTTAACATAGAAATTAAAGTATCTCTATCAATTGCCCCACCATCAAGAAGGACAGTTTCTAAAAACTCCTTAGATTTATTTTGTTTCTTTACTCTAAGTAATGTCTTTAAATTTGACAAATCTATGTTAATTTTCAAAAAATTCAATAAGTACTTATCTCCTATGGTATTAGCTCTAGATAGCATATCTTTATACATGTAGTAGTCTAAAATAATATCAATTTTTTGAGGATCCTTCTCTAATTCAAAGGCCGCCTCTACTTTTTCTATAGCCTCTCTCATAATCGGATCTAAATCATAGTAATTTTTTTCAGCTATAAAATATTTAAGCTTTTCCACTTGAACTGTACCTACAGGTATCAAAAGATAGTTTAAGTCCGCTTTTAAAGCATTCTCCTTAATAATTACCTTAATGTTATGATAATCATATCTTACACTCATAATATCTATTAAGGTTTTATCAGGAGATATAGAATACATAAGGGAATATAATCTTTTTAAATCTTCGCTTAGTATTATTTCATATTCTTCAGGTCTTTTGACATTTCCCATTAAAGTATTAAAATCAGTTTCCTGTAGCATTTTAAATACTTCTTCTGCGGTATTACTATCTATCATTCTGTTAATTTTTGCTCTATCAAGGAGTTTAGTTTCCATTGCTCTTAGCCTTGAAACGGCATGAGCATATTTTATATCACTCATTAGCTATCCTCCTTTAGCTGAATAGTATTCCAGCAACTTCGGCTTCTAGTTCATCTCTCATCAACTTCACTAATGCTTCGAATGTATAATTAATTTCAACCCCACTTTTAGCTAATATATATCCGCCTTTAATATCTCTCTTTTCAGCACTTAGCTTTAATTCACCTTTTTTACCTAAATTCTTCAATGAAGAATTTAGTTCAGCAATAAAGTTATCAGAAGCTATGTTTTCACCTACAATTAACTCTTCGTTACCCTCAATTTCTAAAGATAATATGCTTTTCTTAATAAATTCAAGAGTTTCATCCTTAGAGATTGCAGATAGTTTTTCTAATGATTCTGTGAAAACTCTGTCTAAAACCTTTTGCTTAGCTTCTAATTTCATATTTCTCACTTGAATCTCAGCATTGGAAATAACTCTTTCAGCTCTTATTTTTGCTTCTGCATCAGCTTTATCTACTATACTTTTTCTTTCTATTTCAGCTTCACGCTTCTTTTTATCTAAAATATTTTTTTCTTGTAAATTAGCTTCTTCAATTAAAGCCTTAG
>JAYFRK010000539.1:0-4352 GCA_034925975.1 Clostridium sp. | reverse complement strand
CTTTTGCATTAGGAGCTACACTTTATATGCCCGCATTAAAGGATGATATAAAAGATATAATATTGAACAATAAGTATAAACAATTAACTTCTCTAGTGATCTGTCTTGAAGATTCAATACCCGAAGACAAAGTGGAAGAAGCAGAAAAAAATCTATTTAAAGTTTTAGGCGAAATTAATACCTGTATAGAAGAAAAAAAATGTAATGAGGAAGAGTTCCCATTAATTTTTGTTAGAGTTAGAGATGAAAATCAGTTTAAGAATTTTCTTAGTAAAAGAGAACTTTTTAATCCTGTAGCTGGATTTTGTTTTCCTAAATTCAATTCAGATAATGGACAAGAGTATTTAAACATTTTAAGTAAGTTTAATAAAGATGCTCCTTCTATATTATATGGAATGCCTATATTAGAAAGTGAAGGAATTGTTTATAAAGAAACAAGAATGGAAGAATTGATAAGAATTAAACAAATTCTTGATTCGCATAAGGATATGATTTTAAATGTACGTATAGGTGGTACTGATCTTTTAGGGCTTTATTCTATAAGACGGCAGATGGATAATAGCATATATGATATAGGAGTAATAAAAGACTGCATTTCAGATATTATAAATATGTTTAGTAGAGCTGAAAGTGAATATATAATATCTGGACCTGTTTGGGAGTACTTTAATAGTAATCCAGGAAACAGAATATTAAAACCTCAATTAAGGCAGAGTCCTTTTGTTGAACACCTAGGCAAGGGTGGGCTTAAAAAGAGAGAGTATTACCTAGAAAAATGTATTGATGGTCTTATTAAAGAAGTAGTTTTGGACAAGGCTAATGGGCTTATTGGGAAGACTATAATCCATCCAACACATATTTCTGTAGTAAATGCTTTATATGTAGTTACAAAGGAAGAATATGAAGATGCATTAGCTATTATAGAACCTGATAAGAGAGGGGCTTATAAGAGTAGGTATAACAATAAGATGAATGAAGCAAATCCACATTTTAATTGGGCTAATAAAATTTTGAAAAGAGCTCATGTATATGGTGTATTTAATGAAGATTTAAATTGTATTGATTTGTTCTAAAAGGAGGGCAATATGAAAAAGACATTAACAGTTTTAGAGCAAGTTGCTGTAGATGTTGAAGTTTCAGAAAATCCATTCAATTTTGAATTACAAGATTTATTTTTAGTGGCAGCTAGAAATAATAGCAAAAGAGCTTTTTTATTTGTAAGTAAGCTTCTTGGCAAACATATACCTGTAAATCCTAAGAAGGCTATTTTAACAGGTAGATTGCTTGGATTTCTAATAAATGAAAAGATTAAACTTGGGGGACGGGGCTACAACATTAGTTTACTTGCACAAGCTTTAAAGGATGACAGATATATTGATAGTGCTTTAGATTATGCTAAAGAAAATTTGATTACTCTTCATGAACCTACATTATTTATAGGTTTTGCTGAAACAGCTACAGCTTTAGGGAACAGTGTTTTTTCACAGTTTTATGGAGAGGATATATTTTATATACACACTACAAGAGATGATTTAATAGAGTGTACTTCTGTATTTAATTTTGAAGAAGAACATTCCCATGCAACCAGTCATTTTTGCTATCCTCTTAAAGGAGATTTATTAAAAAATTATAAAAGAATTGTACTGGTAGATGATGAAATTACTACAGGAAAAACTGCTTTGAATCTTATAAAAGCAATAAATAATAAATATCCTGGAAAAGAATATATAGTAGTTTCTATACTAGACTGGAGAAGAAATAAGCATATTGAAGAGTATAAGAGCTTGGAGAAAGAATTAGGAGTTAAAATCCATGAAGTATGTTTATTAGATGGAGAGGCTACATGCAATAGTCCTTCTATAAAAGATATAGAAATACAGTATCAAAACAATGAGGGTGCTTTATATAATAAAAATGTATATGAAGAATATTATGAAAACGGAAATTTATACAAAGCAGACTGTAAATATAAAGGACAAGAGAAAAGTGATAATCAGGTTTTAGTAAAAAATCATCTAATTCATTGGCAGCAGTATAGAAATTTTACTAGAAATTTATCTGATGGTAAATTAAAGGATTATAATTATTTGAATTTTAGTGGAAGATTTGGATTAACACCAGAGGAAATGAATTGCATTGAAAGATATGTTGATAATACAATAGATATTTTAGGAACCTTCCATAGTGAAACTCTTGTACTTGGTACAGAGGAGTTCATGTATATACCTATGTTAATTGCATCTAAGATACCAGGAGCTATGTACCAATCCACTACAAGAAGCCCAATTTATACTAGCCATGGAGATGAATATGGTGTTCAATGCGCAGCTATTTTTAGAAATCCTTTTGATAAAGGGGTAACTAATTATGTTTATAATATAAAAAAAGGAACTTACAAAGAAGTGCTGTTTATTACAGAAAGGGAAGTTGATAAAGAGAGTAAAGACGAATTAATTAGACTGTTTACAGCATTGAATATTGGTAAGATAAATTTTGTTTGTTTCCTAAGAAACTGATGAGGTGTTTTAATGAAATTTAAAAATATAAAAGAACCAGATAACATAGGCAGCTATTCTAAAGATGACGTAAAGTTTCTTTTAAAAGACATATCTAAAATGATACAAGAACAGGGAAATGAAGAAAGGGAAGAAGTTATGCAAAATGGAGGGCATTATTCAGAAATGCTTCCTATAGAATATTTCCCAACAGATGAATATATGAATATATTTTATAATACTTTAGAAGACACCAAAGAAAAGGTGGCTAGAGCAGTAGCGGTAGTGGCGGAACAAATATACAGAGAAAAAGGAAATGATACTGTTATAGTCTCCTTGGCAAGAGCAGGTACACCTATGGGAGTTTTAATAAAAAGATACCTTAAATTTAAGTATGACAAGAATTTTCCTCATTATAGTATATCTATAATAAGAGGGAAGGGAATAGATGAAAATGCGTTAAAATATATTTTGAATCATCATAAAGCTGAAGGAATTCAATTTGTAGATGGGTGGACAGGTAAAGGCGCAATAAATAAGGTGCTAAATGAGTCAACTATGGACTTTTCTAATAAAAATGGTATAAAAATAAGCAGCAAACTTGCTGTATTAGCTGATCCAGCTCATTGTGTGGAGATGTATGGCACACGGGAGGATTTTTTAATTCCATCGGCCTGTTTAAATTCAACTGTGTCTGGACTAGTAAGTAGAACAGTTTTAAGAGATGATATTATAGGAAAATACGATTTTCACGGGGCGAAGTACTATAGAGAATGGATGGATAAAGATTTATCTAACATATTTATAGATACAATAACGAAATGTTTCAAGAATATTGAAATAGATAAAGAAGACATAGATAAATTAGACAAGCACATATATGACAAGGGAATTAAAGAAGTTAATGAAATAAAGGAAAAGTACAATATAAGTAACATAAATCTTATTAAGCCAGGAATAGGGGAAACAACTAGGGTTTTACTAAGGCGTGTTCCGTGGAAGATACTAGTAAACGATGTGGAAAATTCAAATCTAAAGCATATTCTAGTTTTAGCTAAAGACAAAAATGTTCCTATAGAAGTATATAAAAATATGAGCTATTCCTGCTGTGGACTTATAAAATCAAAATTGAAGGAGAGTGTATAATGATTTTTGCCTCTGATTTAGATCGTACATTGATCTATACAAGAAAATTAATAGATGATCAGGACAAGGATATATTGTTAGTAGAGAGATATAATGATAAAGAACTCAGCTTTATGAGAAAAAAAGCTATAGAAAGCTTAAAAAATATAAAAAATAAAGCACTATTTATACCTGTAACTACTAGAACCATAGATCAATATAAAAGAATATTCATAATGCAAAATGAAATAAAGCCTCTATATGCTGTAGTAAGTAATGGAGGAAATATACTTATAAACGGAGAAGTAGATATAACTTGGCAAAACATTATAAAGAATGCAATAGATAAGGTAACAAATCATGAAATTGTAAAACAAAAATTTTTAGAGTACTTTGTTGATACATCATGGATTAAAAAAATGATTTTAAGGGATAATTTATTTTATAGTGTTCATTTTGAAGACAAAACCTTATTAAAACTAGATAGGTTGGAAGAATTTAAGAAATGTGCAGAAGAAAATGGATGGAGGATATCATTGCAAAGCACAAAATTGTATATTGTACCACAACCAGTAAATAAATGGGATGCAGTATTATATATAAAAAACATAGAAAAAAAATCTAGAGTGGTTTCAGCAGGAGACTCCTATCTAGATTATCCTATACTAATAAATGCAGATCATGCTATATGCCCATCTCATGGTGAATTAAAAATTTTAATTGAGGATAAAG
>JAYFRK010000345.1:0-5413 GCA_034925975.1 Clostridium sp. | reverse complement strand
TGGAGATTATCTTGAAGGTTTTTTGTTTCATCCGGAATATAATCTCCTTGATGTTGTTCGATATTTTCGCGGAGTAAATATTTCACAAGAAGCACTACTTGATGAAGCTTTAACTAATCCTTTGCCTACACTTGTGAAAAGCCTTAAGATTCCTTGCTATTTTATTATGGGGCAATATGATTACATGACCTCAGCACAGTCGGCAAAGAATTATTTTGATTTAATTGACGCTGACAAAAAGGAGTATATATTATATTCAAATTCAGCTCATTATCCACAGTTTGAAGAAAAGGAAAAGTTTGCGAAATGGCTCATAAGCAACTTTGCAAAATGTAAGAACATAAAGTGATTATTTAGTTTAGTAGGAGGAAGAATTAATGGCAGAAATTAAATATGAAATCAAGAAAACTATTGGTATTGTTTCAGAATCAGCTAAAGGCTGGTCTAAAGAGTTAAATATAATCTCATGGAACGGAAGAGATCCAAAATATGATCTAAGAGATTGGTCAGCAGAACATGAAAAGATGGGAAAAGGAATAACTTTATCGTCTGAGGAGCTAAAGAAGCTTAGAGATATATTGAATGGTATGGAGTTATAAAAGTTTTTTAAGAAATGCTGACTAAAATAAATTAAAAATGTTTATATAAAAATCTTTAAATCAGAGAGGTATAATTTATGAGAGAAATAGTTTTAGCTGGAGGTTGTTTTTGGGGAGTAGAAGAATATATGTCAAGAATTCCTGGAATAGTGGAAACAAAAGTAGGCTATGCCAATGGAATAAAAGAAAATCCTAGTTATGAAGAAGTATGTACTGGAACTACAGGCCATGCAGAAGCTTGCTATATAAAATATAATGAAAATATTATATCATTAGAAAAGTTATTAAATAAATTCTGGAACATAATAGATCCAACAATATTAAATAGACAAGGAAATGATAGAGGAAGTCAATACAGAACAGGCATATTTTACCTAGATGAAAAAGATTTAAATATAATTATGAAGAGTAAAAATGAGGAACAGAAAAATTATAAAAATCCAATAGTTACTGAAGTAGAGCACTTAAAGTGTTTCTATGAGGCTGAGGAGTATCATCAAAAATATTTAAAGAAGAATCCAGGAGGGTATTGTCATATACATTTAGATTAAGTGAAATATATCAAAATGAATGTTCTGAATTTTTAAAATATTTAAATTAATTCTAAAATTTTAAAGTAAAAATATAGATTATATATTATAATATAAATAATAAACAAATTATGAAGTCTACCTACCTAATATAAATTCTAAAAATTTAATAAAAATAATTAGTATATTTAAGGAGGGCTTTTTTATGTATGCAAATTTGTCTAAAGAAATTTGTATTGAAGATACAGAAGACTTAAGATTAAAAGAGGAGTCAGCTTTATCAAATGGAGAATATAAGGGCTATGAAGTTTTTATATTTACTATTAAAAATTCTCCAAGTATATTACACAATAAATTGGAATCAAAGGTAGGGAATATAGTACTATACTGCTATAAGTGGAAAAATAATCCTGAGCATATTGTGAGAGCTTATGTAAAGAAGGATTCTTCAAGAAAACTAAATACAAAAGATTGTTGGAAATTATTAAGAGAAGATATGGAGAACTTAGGAATTGAAATTAAGAAATTAGTAATGCACAAAGCCTAATTAAATAAATGAATTTTTAAGTACAAAATCTAAGCTTTATAATAGTGACGGCTTTATGCAAGAGTGGTATATCAAAATAAGAAATTAAAGAATATGGGAATAAAACTTCTTAAGAGTCTTAGAACTTAGGAAGTTTTATTCTTTATAATTTAGGAGGAGAAAAAATGAGTAAAAATTTAACGCTAAAATCTATAAAAATCAAGAATGGGGAAACTATAGGTTACAGAGAAAGTGGCTATGGAGATAAGATTATAGTTCTGGTTCATGGGAA
This sequence comes from Clostridium sp., assembly GCA_034925975.1. Classification (GTDB taxonomy): domain Bacteria; phylum Bacillota; class Clostridia; order Clostridiales; family Clostridiaceae; genus Clostridium_H. Next base: position 3,466 of record JAYFRK010000345.1, on the reverse strand, counting down.
TATGACCTCTTCAAAGCACTGGGATTTGCTAATGGAAGCTATGCCTGACGATTACAAAATATATGCTGTAGACTTAAGAGGCTTTGGTATATCAAGTTATAATAATCCCATTGATTCAATAAAAGATTTTTCAGAGGATTTAAAACTTTTTGTAGATGAACTAGGTATAAAAGGGTTTTACTTAGGTGGATGGTCCACAGGTGGTGGAGTATCAATGCAATTTGTAGCTGATTATTCAGACTATGTTAAAAAGTTAATATTGATAGAATCTGTAAGTGTTAAGGGATATCCTACTTATCCTTTGGATGCTAAGAGAAAGCCTTTATCTGATAAGCCTTTCCAAAGTAAAGAGGAACTTACCAAAGATCCAATAAGTATGATTCCATTAGTTGAAGCTTATAAAAAAAGAGATAAGAAATTTTTAAGAAATTTATGGGATGCAGTAATCTATACTGATAAGAAACCTTCAGACTTAAAGTATGATGAATATTTAGAGGACATGTTAACACAAGTAAATATATTGGACGTGCATTGGGCTTTAATAAAATTCAACATAAGTCATGAATATAATGGAGTTACAGAAGGTACTGGAGAAGTGGATAAGATAAAAATTCCAACCCTAATTATCCAAGGAAAAAGAGATTATGTAGTTGTTCCTGGTAGAGGAAAAGAGATAAAAGCTGCAATGGGTGATAATGCAACCTATCTCAGTCTAGAAGCTGGACATTCTCCTTTTATAGATTGCTTGGAAACTTTAGTAGATAAAATAGTTAGATTTATTGAAGAATAATTTAAATAAGGATTTGTGTTCATGTAACTAATTAAAATAACTTTGTTTGTATAAAACAGACTATAAAAAAAATGAGTAAGATGTAATATTATAGTTCTAGGTAATGACTGGAAAATATCCTTTGCTATTTGGCAAAAAATTGTGGTATAATTAATTGTGTTTTGGTAAACTGTCTGAGACTTAGCTTTTATTGCTTTTTCTTGGAGTTAACCATAAAAACGTTAATTCTAAAAAAGTATCGTACTGAATGCATGAGGGTTAGTCCCAAATGAAAAGGCGAGATAATAGTTGTTATAAACTCGGGAAATCCATATATGTGTGATTATCTGCGATTTATTTGCTATCCTTGTTCTTTTTTTGGAACAAGGATTTTTTATTATAATTTAAGAAAGGATTTTAAAAATGGAAACAAGAATCGCTATTATTGGAATTATTGTTGAAAACGGAAATTCAATACAAAAATTAAACTCTATTCTGCATGAATATAGTGATTATATTGTAGGTAGAATGGGGATTCCGTATCAAAAACGTAATATTAAGGTAATAAGTATTATTATGGATGCGCCTAATGATATTATCAGTGCCCTTTCCGGAAAATTAGGTATGCTACCTGATGTAAACATTAAAACGGTTTATTCAAAAGTGTCCCAGACAGCAAATGAATAAAATTGGAGGGTTTTTTAATGTATAATAGTAAATCTAAGATTGCAACTGAATTTATTGATGACGAAGAAATTATGGATACTCTTGCCTATGCGAAAAAAAATAAAAGTAACCGTCAGCTTATTCAAAGCCTTATTGAAAGAGCAAAGGACTGTAAAGGTTTAACCCACAGAGAGGCAGCAGTATTACTGGAATGTGATTTAGAAGATGAAAACGAAAGAATGTTTAAATTGGCAAAAGAAATTAAACAGAAATTTTACGGAAATCGTATCGTAATGTTTGCTCCGCTTTACCTTTCAAATTACTGTATAAACGGATGTGTTTACTGTCCATATCATTATAAAAATAAAAGTATAGCAAGAAAGAAGTTGTCACAGGAAGACATCAAAAGAGAGGTAATTGCACTTCAGGATATGGGGCATAAGCGTTTAGCGTTGGAAACTGGAGAAGATCCTGTAAACAATCCTATTGAATATGTTCTTGAAAGTATTAAAACAATATATAGCATAAAACATAAGAATGGAGCAATTAGACGAGTAAATGTAAATATTGCGGCTACTACAGTGGAAAACTATAGAAAATTAAAAGAGGCAGGCATTGGAACCTATATACTCTTCCAAGAGACATATAACAAGAAGAGTTATGAGGAGTTGCACCCTACAGGTCCAAAACATGATTATGCATATCACACTGAAGCCATGGATCGTGCCATGGAAGGCGGCATCGACGATGTGGGACTTGGTGTTCTATTTGGTCTTAATATGTACAAGTACGATTTTATAGGATTACTAATGCATGCTGAGCATTTAGAAGCTGCCATGGGAGTGGGTCCGCACACTATAAGTGTTCCTCGTATCCGCCCAGCAGATGACATTGACCCTGATAATTTTTCAAATGCTATATCAGATGATATTTTTGCAAAAATTGTAGCAGTTCTTCGTATTGCAGTACCATATACAGGTATGATAGTATCAACACGTGAATCTCAAAAAACTCGTGAACGTGTACTAGAATTGGGTGTATCACAAATTAGTGGTGGTTCCAGTACTAGTGTTGGAGGTTATGATAAACCAGAAGCAGAGGATGATAATTCTGCACAGTTTGAAGTTAATGATAATCGTACACTTGATGAAATTGTGAATTGGCTTTTAGAAATGAAGTATATTCCAAGCTTTTGTACTGCTTGCTATCGTGAGGGAAGAACTGGTGACAGGTTCATGAGTCTTGTTAAATCAGGACAAATTGCAAACTGCTGTCAGCCAAATGCTTTAATGACTCTTAAGGAATATTTGGAGGACTATGCTTCCGATGACACAAAGAAAAAAGGTGAAGCATTGATTGCTGAGGAAGTTCCTAAAATACCAAATGAGAAGGTTAAAGCAATAGTAAAAGAACACTTAACAGAATTAAAGAACGGAAAACGAGATTTCAGATTCTAAGCAAGTTGTAAGTGGCATAAACTGATAACTTAGTAATCTAGCTGATTCTTTAACTTAAGTATTTTTAATAATGTATTATATAAGAATATATTTTTAAAGGTTGCACAAATAATGGCTTTAGGATTGTTGGTGCAACCTTGTATTTTATAACAAGCTAAGGAATATAGAAACTATGGTAAGTTAAAGTATATATAAATCTAAGGATATACAGAATGAATATTAGTATACTTTTAGTTCCAAAACTTTTTTAAAATAACTACTGTTAAAAATGCAATAATAAAAGTGAGAATAAATATAAAGGTAACTACTTTTATCCAATTTTTTACTAAGATTTTCTTTTTATACTGATACATTGTTATAACAATTCCACTTATAATTATTATAGCAAATAAGTCCCATGGTGCTTCATTGAACCTTAAAGCCCTGTAGATAATATCAAGAAATAGTACGTAGGTAATGAATTTGTATCCAAATGTATAACTGGCATTTTCAACAAAGGTTGTTCTTTCATCTTTTTCCACCATTTTATTAATCATTATTTTTTACCTCCTCAAAATAAAATAAATCTTCAAAT
>JAYFRK010000266.1:0-5206 GCA_034925975.1 Clostridium sp. | reverse complement strand
TGTAAACATACATTAATTGATTTTAGCATGGATTAACTTACAAGTTCTACAGGTATATATTTCACAGATTACCAGGTAGGTTTAAATGAATGTAAAAATTAACATATATTTAAAGTAGAAGTAAATAAAAAAGATCCATATAAAATGGATCGGGTTATTTTAGATTATTTTTCTATTTTATTGCTTTCAGCTTAGCTATGTCTTTCCAATTGCTTGCTGTTATTACTTCCACATCATTTAAATTATCTCTAATTTCTTCGAGTTGATTAATTGTCTCATTTCTAAACTCTTTTACTTCAGTTCTAAACTCATTTAAATCAGCTGTCTGTTCTATTACTGAATCAATCTTTTTCTCTATTCTGTCTAATCTTTCATTTGTGTTATCTAATCTTTCGTTTGTCTTATCTAGTACTTCATTTGTTCTTTCTAATCTTTCATTTATCCTATTTTGACCATCTACTAATTGATTAAGTAACTCTAAAACTTTATTTTCCATATTTTCACCGCCAAAATAAATTATCCTATTGTAAGGAAATTATATCATTATAGAATTTTTTTATCAATGTGCAAAAATTTACATAAATTATTAGTATTTATGCTCCTAGCAGATTCTTAAGAATCTCTCATAATTCCACAAATTACAAAAATAAAAGAACATATAAAATGTTCTTCATATAAAATGTTCTTTTTTATTATTTTACTGCTTTCAATTTTGATATATCATTCCAGTTTTTTGATGTTATCATTTCTACTGCTGTTAAGTCCTCTCTAATTCCTTTGACTTCCCCTTCTACTCTTGCAATTGTATGATTAAGCTTATCTATTTCTGATTTATGAGATTCACTTGCATGTTCCAAAGCTCTTAATATTTGTGTATGTTCATCAAGCTTATTATTAATAGTTTTTAATAGTTCTAAAATTTCTTTTTCCACTTTTTCACCACCATTAATTTTTATGGCTACATTTTAACATTAATATATATTAACTTCAAGTATTATATTTTTAATTTCCAGCATAAATATCTTTTTGGCTCACAACAATAATAAATTTTTTATATCTGCAAAACTTTATTATACTCCTTTGTATTTTTTCCCTCACATTGGCAACAATTAAAAATAAAAAAATTATGGTGTTACTGAGTAAACCCATAATTGTCTATAAAAGTTAATATTGTGTATAATCTATATAATTTTGAACTATCTTATCCACATTTTGTCCACATAAAAACTTATACTTTATTTTTATAATATTTTTTCTTGTAAACAATATTTTATATTTATTAAATATTTAAAAAAGTTCTGTCAAATATTATAAATTACATTATTTATTTAATAAATATTTTACACTGGTCAAATTTTTCCATAGCCTCTTGGACAAGCTATATAGCCATTTTCATGTTGGATTTTTTAACCATATTTTTTGGTAAAATAAGTGCTATTAACAAAACAACAGTTACAGTAACACTTGAGAACGGAACAGATGTTACTGAAGCAAGCGACATAAACAATTATAGCATAATGTTAGGACAAACTCCAGTAGAAGTTACTGCTGTTACTTATAATGCAACAACTAGAAAGGCAGTTTTAACTGTTGCTCTAGACAAAATGGAAGGAAAGCTTACAGTTAATGGAGTAGAAGCTTCATTTGACTTTAAAGCTCCATCAATAAAAGCAATAACTCCAGTATCAAGTAGAGTATTTGATATAACATACTCTGAAGCGGTAAATGCTGGACTTGCTCAAATTATAGCAAACTACGGTATTGTTGAAAGCGGCACAGCTAATACAATAACAGGAAATATTGCTAAAGTTGAAGCTATTTCTGCTGATAAAGTAAGAGTTACTATGCTTGCAGCATTAACAAAAGACAAGAGCTATACAGTAACTGTTACAGGAATGCAAGATGTATCAGCTAACAAAAATACTATGACTACATCTTCTTCAATGGCATTTACAGCTATAAAAGATGAAGTTAGACCTACTCTAGTATCAGCAACAGCAACTGATGCAAACAAAGTAGAACTTCAAATGAGCGAAGAAATGAGTTCTACAGCTGTAACAGCTACATTAAAGAAATACAATGCTGATGGAACATTAGGAACTGCTGTTGTAAATAGCGTAGCAAAAGATGCTAAAAACCCATCAAAACTTTTATTAACTATAACAAACTCAGCTGATTACTTAGCAAATGGTTCAAAATACCAAGTTGAAGTAACTGGCGGATCAGATATAGAAGGAAATGCAATTGCAGATAATCAAAAAGTTGATTTCACAGGAAAAGCTGATGATGTTGCTCCAACAGTAGTAGCCTCTTCATTTGCTGATGGAAAATTAACTTTAACATTTAGTGAGGCTATGAACGGTGCTGAATTAGTAGAAACTGATAACTATGCAGTATTTGAAACAGCAACTGGTATTACTGAAACTGTAACAGGAGTTGTTGAAAACACATCTAATGACCACACTCAAGCTATATTATCTTTCAGTGGATTACAAGCTGGAAAAGAATATTCAGTTAGATTAACTGGAGGAATTGCTGACGGATTAAAGGATGCTTCTATAACTCCAAATGCATTAGTAAATAACACAATAGTTAAATTCACAGTACCAACAGTTACAACAGAAGTTAAATTACAAGGTGCTGCTCAACCAGGAACACCAGATGGTAAATCAGTTGAACTTACTTTCAACACTGACTTAGTTAAAGCTGAAGCTGAAAATGCAGCTAACTACAGAATCGTTAACGCTGCAGATGAAACTAAAACTTTAGCTGTAACTAAAGCTGTATATGATTCAGCTTCTAAAAAAGTAACACTAACAACTGGTGCTCAAGTAGATGGTTCTTCAAACTACAAAGTATATGTTTCAAACTTAACAAACTTAAGCACAAAGGCTGCAGAAACTTCAGCTGCATTCAATGGTGTTGACATGACTAAGCCTGTATTAACAGGAATTGAAGTTTTAGGATTAAACACAATTGATCTAGTATTCAATGAAGATATGGCTGCAGATCAATCTGCAGGAGTTGCAGTATCACTAGTTGAAAAAGGAACTGCTAACACAGTAGCTGCTAATGCTTTAACTGCAACAGCTGGACACGGAAATAAAGTAAGAGTTACATTTGCAGCTGGCAAATTAGTAGCTGGAAAGACTTACACACTTACAGTAACAGGAGCAAAAGACGGATCAGCTGCAACTAATGGATCAGATGCTAATACATTAGACTTTACTGCAGCAGCAGATACAACTGCTCCATCAATAGTAAGCGCAGTTTCAACAAATGCTGCTACAATAGAAGTAACATTCAATGAAGAAATAGCTGAAGCAGGTACACTAAGTGCTGCAAACTTTGAATTAAAGAAAGGTGATACAGTAGTTAACTTTGCTGCTGGTACAACATTCACTGTAGATTCTGCAAAGAAAAAATTAACTATAGTAAATGGTGGAGTTACACCTGCTGCTGTATTAGAAAACGGAACAGCATACACTTTAAAAGTAGTTAAAGACGGAAGCAACTATGTAAGTGACGTAGCTGGAAATGCTGTAACAGATGCAGCTTACTCTTTCACAGGAGTTAAAGATACAACAAAACCTGAATTAGTAAGTTCTGAAATGAAAGCTGACAGTGATACACAAGTAGTATTAACATTCAGCGAAAAATTAAAAGCAGGAATAAATCCAGCAGACTTTACTGTAACTGAAGCTAATACTGGAATACCAGTAAGCGTAACTGGAGCTGCACTTGGAACTAGTGACGATGCAAATAAAGTTACATTAACTCTTGGAGCTAAAACTAAGGCAGGAGTACAATACAGAGTATACGTAAACAACGCTAACTCTTCAGTAAAAGACTTAGCAGTATCTCCAAACCTTCTTGATACAAACCACGCTGTAGCATTATTCACAGGTGCTGATAAAACTGCTCCACAAGTTACAGGAACAGTACTTAAAGATTCTAAAACTGTAGATGTAACATTTGATGAAAACATAAATCCAGCATCAGTTGCAAAAACTGACTTTGTTGTAGCTGGAAACACAGTAACATCAGCAGTAGTAAGCGACGACTTAAAGACAATAACATTAACTCTTGGTACAGCAGTAGCTACAGACAAAACAGATTTAGCTATATCATATGCTGATGGCCAATCAGTAGCTGACTTTGCTGGAAACAGCGCAGCTATGAGCATAACTTCAAACACTGATGAAGCTGCTCCAACTCTAGTAAGTGTAGTTAAAAACAACGGAACAACAATAACACTAACATTCAGTGAAAAAGTAGCTTTAATAAACATGACTGGAAATACTCAAGATGAAAGAAATGCAGTAGTACTTGTTAATGGATATGCTGTAACTGATATTCAAGCGGACGGAAGCAGTACAACAGTTACATTGACAGTAGACGAAATGGGAGATGCTCTTCCAACAGTTAAACTAGCAAGTGGACAAACTGCTATTAAAGATTTAGCAGCAACACCAAATGTTTATACTGGAACTGACATAGTAGTACCAACAGCTCAATAATTTAATAAGTGTAGATAAGAAATAAATTTTACCCTTCCATTTTAGATTTCATTTCAATTTACACGGCACATCAAAATAATAGGAGTAATCACTTTGGTGGTTACTCCTACTTTTCTTTTAGTATTTATTAAGTTTTCTTAACTAAATTATTTACTTATTTAGAGTTATATTAGCCACATTATTTCCGTTTTGAACCGCTTGCACATTAATAGGCATGCCTTTATATGTTTTTTTCAAGTTATTTGCATATTTCTCTGCTAAAGCTTTTGCCTCTTCCTTTTTTACTCCATCTTTAATAATCATAGTAGCAATAACAGTATTATTTTGTACATATACTTGCCCATTAGATATTTCTTTTTCCTTTTTTAAATCTTCAGTATAATTCTTGTCCTGCACAAGCTTTGTAGGATCTTTATCTGGCTTTACGGCTTTATATTTCTTCCCACAGGCTGATAGTGAGATTGATACAATAAGTAATACTAGCACTGCCAATATTCTCTTAGATAAATTCACCTTCTTCAAATCTTATTACCTCCACTACTTTAATTTACCTTGTATAATGAACTCATAGTAAATTCATTATACTTTTCCTTTCTTAAAGATAATTTACTATAATAACATAAGACGCTGTGGATTAGTTTTTTTACATATAGCTAGACTATTTAAATTAGGATATAACCACAGCT
>JAYFRK010000565.1:0-1677 GCA_034925975.1 Clostridium sp. | reverse complement strand
TAACCAAAAAATAAAATTTTATGCATAGAGTATAATTTTTTTGAAATTCTTTAATTAAGGCACAAAGGATGACATAGAATATTTAAAATAAGTATACTTTAGTAGTAAGTCACAGCTTTATATATGAAGCGAAACAATGTATAATACAGTTAACAGATCCTGCGAGCCTCTTAACAATGCGTAATACAGCAGGCCTTCTGCACCCCCGGAGAAATCTGGGGGATTTATATTTTTATGAATAATAACAAGAGAAGCAGCCATGTTTTCATCGCTGCTTCTAAAACATATAAATCGGAAATTAAAAAATTCTCACCATGCAAAGGACGCATCGTGAGAATTTTTTAATCTATAATCGGCTTATAGCTAAAGGAGAAAGTCAAAACTACCTTATCATATAAGAAAAGCTCTTAATGAATAGCTATGTAATTATTAGTTAATTAGCAAGCTTAGGGAAATATGAAATAGACTATACTTGTGAACTATTATAATAAGAAAAATTAAAAAACTAGAGATAAAAAAAGTGGAATCGCCTGTTTTGTACATGTTTATAATTTTAAGACCATAAGAAGTCTTTTTATATGGGTAAAATAATTTTACACCAGTCTTAGTAAAACTATCTGCAATCAAATGAAATCCATATCCTAATATAAATGGAGATATAGCAATTGGATTTATAATATAAACAGGTATAGATATTAATATAAGTCCCAAAAGAGAGTGAGAGATGGTTCTGTGCTCACCTAAATAGTAAATAATTAAAATAAAGATAAACAGAGTTATACCAACTATAGATTTATTATTAATATGAAGTAAATCTAAGGATAAACATAATAAAGAAATAAAGATTAATAATGGAAAAGTGCGTTTTGAAGCAACATATTCATGATCTATATCTGGCAAAATAGAGCCCAAAGTTGAAAATATTAAACTAGAGCAAAGGCTTTCTATAGAAGGATTTAAAATTAATAATGATACTGATGCTCCTATAACACTATGAGTACGAATATACAATCTAAATACCTCAAAAAATTGATTACACTATAGCTATATTATTTTTGATTCTATATTAGAACATAATATATGATGCTAAGAGTTTATATTTGGAGTACATTGTAAATTTACTTGAATAATGTTATGAGAATCCTCATAAGTTATATTGAAAGTTATAATCTAGGGGGATATATTTGAGTCTACCATTAGTTATTCAAAAGAATGGAACAATCTACTTTTATAAAAATATAGTAGAAGAAGAAAAAGAAAAGACGTCAATTAGTAAATACCTAAAAGAGACTACAGTACAACTTCAATATACGGACAAGCTAGAAGTTTATAAGATAGAAGATTTTTCGATTGTATCACTCATATTAAATAGTAATGAATATATTGACGAGTTTATTGAATATTTACAAAAATATAGTTACAACGAAATACCATCTAGTTTAATAAATCATATAAGGAAAATAGAACAAGATATGAAGGTTGTAAGTCTAGAATTAGGAAAAACTGAAATTATTATAAGGATTATGAAAGGAGATTTATCATTCCTAACATTAGATGAAAAAATCAAAGATAAAATTAAGGAACATAAGAAAGAAGATTTTTACACATATCCAAGAGAAGATAATTATAAGTTAATAGAGTATTTTGCAGATAAAAAAGTAAACATGAGATTTCCTT
>JAYFRK010000236.1:0-2432 GCA_034925975.1 Clostridium sp. | reverse complement strand
ATTCATTTAGATGTACTAATGGAAAATATGCCAGATGGTTATAAAATGTATGCACCAGACATGAGAGGTTTTGGAGATACTACATATAATAATCCAATTATCTCTCTAAAAGAACTTGCTGCAGATATTAAATTATTTGTAGATAAATTAGGTTTAAAAAAGTTCAATATTTTTGGATGGTCCCTAGGAGGCGGTGTAGTTTTACAGTTTGCGGCTGATTACCCAGAGTATTTGGATAAGACTATAATTAGTGGTTCAGTAGGATTAAAAGGATATCCACTATACAAGACCGATGCTAGTTTTAAACCTACAACAGAAAGAGTAAAAACTATGGAAGAGCTACAAAATGACCCTGTAATTGCAGCGCCAGTATTAGGAATATATAAAAATCATGACAAGGCAAATTTGAAAGCAATTTTTGATGCAGCTATTTTTACAAAAAGTAAGCCAAGTGATGAAAAATATGATGCTTATTTAGAAGCTACCTTTAAACAAAGAAATCTAGTTGAAGCTGATTATGCTCTTATGACATTTAACATGACACATGAAAATAACGGAGTAGTTGACGGCTCTGGTGATATAGATAAAATAAAAGGACCTGTTTTAGTTATTCAAGGCACAGAGGATGGAATTGTATCAGCAGAACAATTTGAGACTATTAAAGATGGATTAGGAGATAGAGCAAAAATTAAAGAATTCCAAGGATGCGGACATGCACCTATGATAGATAAATTAGATGAATTTATGGATGTGATTGTAACATTCATGGAAAAGTAAAGCTATATTTTAGAAGAATTACAAATTATTTAATTTCCGAGTTGCCTTGTTTAAGGTAACTCTTTTTTATGGAAATTCATAAGCAAAATAAGGATAGGGTTCTTAATAAAAGCTATTTATAGTAATTTTTATAAGGTAAAAGTTCATGAAAATGTACATTTTTTACAGCAATACATTATAGTAATTATACACACTATTTTATATAATGAATATATAGGAATTTTACTTTTAGGCTCTGTTTTAAATGAATGTTTAGCTACAATTATTATACTAAATTTAGAATTATTTTCGATATTATACGAAATCAACAATCTCTTAAAACATAGCCTACTTTTATTATATAAATGTTATGGTTAAAAATTTTTGGAGGTAATACAAAATGAATAGTACACCAAATTCAAATAGGATACATATTGCTATATATGGTAAAAGAAATGCAGGCAAATCCTCATTGTTAAACCAAATTGCTGAACAGGAGGTATCTCTAGTTTCTGAAACAAAAGGAACAACAACAGATCCTGTAAATAAGGCGATGGAGTTAATTCCATTAGGACCTGTATTATTTATTGATACTGCTGGGCTAGACGATGAAGGTGAATTAGGAAAATTAAGAGTTGAAAAGAGTCTCAAAACTCTTCAAAAAACAGATTTTGCTATATACATGATGGATATTAATGATTTGGATGAACAGGTATACAAAAAGACTAAAGAAAATTTTAAAAGATTTAATATACCATTTATGACCGTAATAAATAAAATTGATACTGTAAATATAGAAAAATTAGCTAAGGTCAAAGAAATATATAAAGATTGTCTATTTATATCTACTATAGATGGAGAAAATATAAATGAACTAAAGCAGCAGCTTATTAAAAGAATAGAAATTAATAAGGATGAAATATCATTAGTAGGGGATTTAGTACCTTATAATGGTAAGGTGATTCTAGTAGTACCCATTGATTCAGAAGCACCAAAGGGAAGAATAATTCTTCCACAAGTTCAAGTTATACGAGACTGTTTAGACAATGGAATTAAGAGTTATGTAGTTAGAGATACAGAGTTAGAATCAGCTCTTCAAGATATAAAAGATGTAGATTTAGTTATAACTGATTCTCAGGCATTTAAAAGAGTAAGTGAGATAGTGCCTAAAAATATAAAATTAACTTCTTTTTCAATAATTTTTTCAAGGACAAAAGGGGACCTAAAAGAATTTGTAAATGGTGTTAAAGCTCTTGAAAATTTGAAAGAAGGAGCTAAAATTTTAATTGGTGAGAGCTGCACTCATAATCATACCCACGAAGATATAGGAAGAGTAAAAATACCAAGTGGAATTAAAAAACACACAGGAAAAGATTTTCAGTATGATTTTAAAGTAGGACATGATTTTCCTATCAATATAGAAAATTATGATTTAGTCATTCATTGTGGAGCATGTATGGTAAATAGAAAAACAGTTGATACAAGAATACAGATATGCCGAGCTAAAAATGTGCCTATAACTAATTATGGAATATTGCTAGCCTATCTAAGTGGAATCTTAGACAGGGCAATAGAAGTGTTTAAATTATAGTATTTATAAAACACCTAAACTCCAAGCATAGATTTGAATATTCCCACAGGTTTTAAAGAAAATCTAAAAATGTTTTTAGAAGGAT
>JAYFRK010000360.1:0-2559 GCA_034925975.1 Clostridium sp. | reverse complement strand
TACTTTGCTTACTTCAGATAATTCTGATAATTGTCCCAAGCTTAAATTTCTTTCCAGCCTCAATCGCTTAAGATTTTCTGCAATCACTGGACTCAGATTCATATATAAAACCTCCAATTAGTATCTAGTGTATATCCCTATGTATCACTTAAAATGCACTTTAGTAAGTTATATTTTACAAGTGTTAAATATATTATACGGAAGATCAATCATAATTACAAGTTTTGTCATAATAAGAAGGCTATGTTTTAATAGATTGCTGATAAGCAGAGAACCTAAATCTACTGATAGAAAGTCTTAAATGAATGTAAAAACCAGCATTCATTTAAAACAGAGCAAATAAAAAAAGTGATATTCTATCGAATATCACTTTTTCTAAAGCTAATCGTACTTCAAATACTCTATATTTGAATGCTAATTATAGTTTTACTACATTAGCAGCTTGAGGTCCTCTAGCTCCTTGAGTTACTTCGAACTCAACTTTTTGGCCTTCTTCTAAAGATTTAAATCCATCTCCTTGGATAGCTGAGAAATGTACGAATACATCATCTTCGTTTTCTACAGATATAAATCCAAATCCTTTTTCAGCGTTAAACCATTTAACTGTTCCTGTCTTCATTTAAAAATCCTCCTAAAAAATCTCTTAATATATGAACATGGACTTCTTATATTTAGGGGTTGTAATGCTAATACATCTTACCAATAAAACACAAGAAACCAATGAACAAACAAATTTAATATTATGCCCAATTGTCTAAATTTCATTATCACACGTAATAAATTAATGTTATCACATATAATATATCCTTGTCAATAAATAAGTATTTTTCAAACTTTTTAAATATGTCTCTATTTCCTCTCTTTCTTCTTATTATTACCCAGTTTATTTATACTATTCATAAAATTATAAACAATTTAATAAATTTTTTATATTTATTTTAGATTTTCTCATAAATCAGCTTTGATTTATGATTCTATTTTAAAACTTTCTTTTTTGACCTCAGAATATATTTGATATTTATGCAAATACTAGCTAAGAGGTGATTAATATGGTTAATGTTGCTGTAGAAAATAATTTACATAGGTATGCAAATTATCTTAGAAATGAAGGTTATAATGTTGAAGAATTTTATAATAGCATGAAAAGTAATTCTTCATATTTTGATCAATTTGATGCTGTTGTTGTAAGTGAATTTGGCGATAATGTCCTAGATATAAGAGATGAAGTTACTGGCTCTTCTGCTATTAATTCTGGCATACTAAATATTCAAGATAGTTCCTCAGCACAATCTGCTATAAATTCTGGATTATTAAATGAAAATGATATCGGCATAAAAAAACACTTTACTTCTAAACCGACTATCTATGCTAATGGAAAAAGTCCCGAAGCTGTAAAAAATGATATTGAAAGATTGCTGCATTAATATAAAAAAAAATTTTTAATAGCAGTTTCTAATTTTAGCTAAGCTTTAACAGTAATTGAAAATTTAAATTAGGATAAAAATATTTTAAAATCTAATGCTAATTATGTAAGATAAATTTTATTTAAAATTTAAAGAGAGGACTTAGCTAATATGAAGAAGATTTACACCATTGGCCACTCTTCTCATACTAGCGAATACTTTTTATATCTACTCAGAAAATTTGGTATCAACTCCATAGTTGATATAAGAAGCATACCCTTTTCTAGATACGTTCCTCATTTTAATAAGGATAATATAAAAAACTTTTTAAATTCAAATCATATCTACTATATCTACATGGCTAGAGAATTTGGACTGCTTCAAGAGGGAGAAAACTTGCTTCATCCTGAAGGGTATTTGGATTTTAATAAAGTTAGACAGACATCCTCTTTTAATAAAGGTGTAGAACGACTAAAGAATGGACTTCATAAAGATTATAGAATAGCAATAATGTGTGCTGAAAAAGATCCTATAGATTGTCATAGAAGTATTTTAGTAGCACCAGCTTTAATTAGAGAAGGTTATTCCGTTGTCCACATACTTCCGGATGGAAAACGAGAAAGCCATGAAGAATTTGAAGAAAGATTACTTCAATTGTATTTTCCTAAAACTCCTCAACAAAATTTTTTTGATATTATAGAGGAAGATAATAGCAGAAAAACCCTCATTAATATGGCCTATGCTCTTCGTAATAGAGACTTAATATACAAAACTAAAATAACAAAGTGAAGGAATAATCCCCTTCACTTTGTTATTTTACTTCTTTTATAACTGGATTAGTAGTCCAATCTTCAAATCCTATAGTGATTACTAACTTTTTACCTGATTTAATCTGAGAAAATTTATTTTTAAGCTTTTCTGTAATTCCAAATACAAAATAATTATCTCCTACTTTGAATTCTGCACTATTTGAATCTACAAGTCCTGAAAATTTTACTTGGAGAACTTGACCATTTTTGAATCCTTTTTTAATGTTTTTTAACTCTTCATCTTTTGCCTTTTGTTCCTCTGTAATTCTTTCGTCAATAGCCTTATCTTTATCCATTGCGCTAATTTCAGGGAATACTATTTTAACATCATTATCAAACTGTATAAA
>JAYFRK010000161.1:0-3510 GCA_034925975.1 Clostridium sp. | reverse complement strand
TAATCTTGAAACTGGTCTCTTTTGACAAGCTTTAAGAAGTCCATTAATTATTTTTGACTTATCAAAATATTCCCTATTTGAATCTTTTTTTATAACAAGTATAGGTATGTCCTCAATTTTCTCATATGTAGTGTATCTTTTATTACATTTTAGACATTCTCTTCTTCTTCTAATTGCCTTGTGGTCCTCTGTTGACCTTGAGTCAACAACTTTACTTTCTTCAAAGCCACAATATGGACACTTCAAAATACCACGCCCTTTTTCTTATAGTTTTTCATTTTACATTATACTATTTTTTTGTGTACATTACTACTACTTATTGTCAAATGTTATGTTATCTAAATCTACCAAGATAACATCCACTCCAATTTTCGTTATTTTATCCCAAGCTATCTCGATATTATTATTTTTAGTAAACCAAGAATTCTTCTCCCTTGGTATAATAATAGATAGAATTTTATACTCCTCACAATCAACTAATAAATCCCTTATGTATCCCAGTTTTGAACCGGTATTAATATCTATTACTTCCATTAACTTTAAATTATTTATAGAATAAAGCGCCATAAAATCATCTCCTAACATTTTAATATTAATATTATATGTATGTACCTATATATAATATTAATATTAAAATGAAAAAAAGCCCTTATGAAATGCCCTCCAAATGCTAGACACATAAAACATTTGGAGGGGCACTTCACTTAGGCTCTTTATACATACTTTCTCAGATGTTTTAAAGCTGTTTTTTCAAGTCTTGAAACTTGCGCTTGTGATATTCCTATTTCATCTGCTACCTCCATTTGAGTACGCCCTTGAAAAAACCTCATATTTAAAATTAACTTTTCCCTATCATTTAATTTTTTCATAGCTTCTTTTATTGATATGTTTTCAATCCAACTATCATCAATACTTTTACTATCACTTATCTGATCCATTACATAAAGAGCATCTCCTCCATCATGATATATAGGCTCAAATAATGATACAGGGTCTTGAATTGCGTCTAGTGCAAATACAACATCCTCTCTTGGTATATCTAATTCTTTAGCTATTTGAGATACCGTTGGCTCCTTATTTTCTTTATTTATAAGTTTATCTCTTACCTGTAACGCTTTATATGCTATATCTCTTAATGATCTACTTACTCTTATTGAATTATTGTCTCTTAAGTATCTTCTTATCTCACCTATAATCATTGGAACTGCATAAGTAGAAAACTTTACGTTCTGACTTAAATCAAAGTTATCAATAGCTTTTATAAGCCCTATGCATCCTACTTGAAATAGATCATCAACATTTTCTCCTCTATTATTAAACCTCTGTATTACACTAAGGACAAGTCTTAGATTTCCTCTTATAAATTTCTCTCTCGAATCATTGTCACCATCCTTCATTTTCAATAATAGTTCTTTCATTTCTTTTTCTTTCAATATAGGTAATTTTGCTGTATTTACCCCGCATATTTCCACTTTATTTATCATCATAGTAATCAGCTCCCTCAGAGTAGTCACATTTTAAGTATCTCCTCAGGAGTGTCCATTTATACTACGGACAATCTATACCATTTTGTTAATTTCTTTTTTTAATCTTCTAATAATTCTTTTTTCAAGCCTAGATATATATGACTGTGAAATTCCTAATATATCAGCAACTTGCTTTTGGGTCTTTTCACCTTTTCCAGTTAATCCAAATCTTAATTTAATGATTTCCTTTTCCCTATCACTTAACTTTTTCATTGCAATAAATAAAAGTTGTTTATCTACTTCATCTTCAATTAAATTATATACCATATCATTTTCTGTTCCTAAAATATCAGACAATAATAATTTATTTCCATCCCAATCAGTATTTAGTGGTTCATAAAAAGAAATCTCTGCCTTAACTTTATTATTTCTTCTTAAATACATTAATATTTCATTTTCAATACATCTGGAGGCATAAGTAGCTAATTTTATCTTTTTTTCAGGATCAAATGTATTTACAGCTTTTATTAATCCAATTGTACCAACAGATATTAGATCTTCTACAGGAACTCCTGAGTTTTCAAACTTTCTAGCTATATATACAACTAATCTTAAATTTCTTTCAATAAGTATTGTTCTAACACTATCGTCACCAGCCATTATTTTTGATACTAAATCTTCCTCCTCTTCCTTTGAAAGCGGAGGAGGTAAAGCATCATTTCCACCAATAAAATAAACTCTTTTAAACAAAATTTTAAATCTTGATAATATCCTATTTAGCAATACACCTAACTTAAGCAAAAACAACACCTCTCCTCATAGAATTCCCCTAGACAGTAGCGCATTATATTCATTTAAACTACTTAATTGATTTTCACAAAATGCAACTATAACTTGTCTTTCATAACTTTTATTCTTATCATATATTTTAATATATTTAGGTTTAAATCCTTCCATTTTGCTACTAAAACCATTAACCACCTTATAAGGAATTATATATATACTCTCTTTTGAAAAATCTATATTTGAAAGCATATCTTTTTCAATTATCATAACTGGCAAGTTTGTAGCAGGTTCTCTTAGTTCATTACCGGTATCAAAAAAAGCTTTTACTCTTTTTACTTCTATATCCGTAACTATCTCAACATCATATATAAATCTAGTTAACTCATTTCTATCTCTTATGTAAGTAATTAGTCTATGTATGATTACATATATAATCATTACTGATGAAAGAAGAACTTTATAAGAAATCTTATTAAATGTAAAGTTTATGTTAGTACTACTATTAAGTTCAATAAATATGCATAGTCCAGCCAATAGCATAGAATATAACACAAATATTATTGTTGCTTTTACAATAAAAATAAAATCATTCTTCTTAAATACAATTAGTACCATAACTGTAGCAACTACAATTTTTAATGTGATATTGAAAAGGTACCTAGAATTGCTATACACAGCAAGTACAGCATATGCTGTTCCAATTAATGCTGATATACATATAAAATTTAATTTTGCCTTTATCCTTAAAGTTTGTGCAGTTATATACAACAAAAATAAATTTACTATAAAATTTTGTATTATAAGGACATCTAAATATATTATCAACTCCCTTCCCCCTTCAAACATATTATATAACTATTGTTTTCAAAATTTTGTCATTTCTTAAAATAAATTTCCATTTTTATCCTGCAGCTTATAACACTATATTCCAAGATATGTTTTTTTGCACAAAAAAAGATGCCTCTATGGCATCTTTCTTATTTTAAATAAATTATTTATTGTATCTTCTTAAAAAAGCGGGTACTTCTAAATTTGTCTGGTCATACTCTCTTGTAGCTGCTGTCTCTTCAAATATAACCTTTTCTCTTTCCTTGTGAAATATCTCTTCATTTTCTTGCTTTGGTGTAGATATTACCGTAGAATTTTTACAATCAGCAGCTTTCTCTTCAAATCCTGTAGCTATTACAGTTATTCTAATCTCGTCTTTTAAACTTTCATCTATTACAGCACCGAAAATTATATTAGCATCTGGATCTGC
>JAYFRK010000317.1:0-6946 GCA_034925975.1 Clostridium sp. | reverse complement strand
TTGCCTTTTCTAATTACTAAATTACTGAGATAGCCATGGTGGCTCATTATTCTGTAATGAGGTAACCCAGTCTTTCTAAAGTAATCTAGTATAGTCTGTAATATTAATCTAAAATCACTATCTACTATTTTGCATATATTTGCAGTTATAATACCAAAGCTTTTACCTTGAGCATGCATTCCAAGGGTAAGTTCTCCCCCTTTTTCCATGTCTCCAAAGGTAAATTCCATTTTATTTCTATATCCATAAACCTCTGGACTGCCTTCTATTCCTAGAAATTCAAATCCATCAATATTAGCTTCTTTGAATAACTTCAAAACTTGCTCTTTCTTATTCTCTAGCTGCTTTTCATATGAAATGAATTGATGACTGCAGCCTCCACACATTTCAAAAATTGAACATTCTGGCTGAACCTTATAATCTACATCTTTAATAACACTGTTTAACTTTGCTTTAGCATATTCCTTTGTTTTTTTATTTACAAAAGCTTCTACTCTCTGACCTGGAAGAGCATTTTTTATTAATACCTTTGTGCCTTCATGATATGCTACTCCAAAGCCTGGAAATTCTGTATCAACTATATCAAATTCATATACTTTTCTCTTTTTCATATGTATTCTCCTAAGTCTACTCCATTTTAGTTACTTTTAATTTAGCTAATCTTTTTCCTATAGTATTTCCTTTAGAGCTTTCTATAATGCTTGTGTATAATAGTGTCATTATTAAATATACAATTAAGAACACAGATGCTTTTTCTTTTACATAATAGCCTGCAGTTACTCTTAGAATAACATCAAATAAAATTATACCTACAACTGAAAGCGCTGCTGTGATTAATATGTCTACACTTATTGATGAAAATGCATCTTTAAAGCTTACTTTATTATTAGCCCCTTCAGTATTTTTATTTTCTACTTCAGTTATTTCTTCTCTAGCTATTTCTTTAGTCATTTCTTTATTAGTTGTTTCTTCATTAGCTAATTCATTTATTTTTTCATTACTTACTTCCTCATTAATTTTGTTTTCATTATTCTCTTCAATATTAACGTTTATATTTTCTTCATCATTGCTTATGTTTGACATGTTTTTTCCTCCTTAACCATTCAAATATCACTAAAAACTATTATGCACTAGTATTGGTAATATGTAAAGCTAATATGCCACATTGCTAATAGAACGTTAAAAGAAAAAACCTCTGAAATCTTCCAGAGGTCTTATATATCTACTTAGAACCTTCTTCATAGGCTTTTGCTACATTAGAAAATCCATTTTCATTCAAAACATCTACTACAATTTTGTGTATGTCTGCTGAACTTATTTTTTCACTATAATTAATATTTATTATTTTCATAACTTTATCGGATAAAATTTTTAAATCTGATTCGTTTAAAGGTTCATCTATATCGTCTGAGGCTCCCATCATAGATAATTTCATCTTATTCGTTTCAAAATTCTGAAAATTACCATTCTTCTTTATTACTAGCAACTACTCATCCCTCCTAGATTTAATTATGCCTTTATAAACCACTTTGTAACCAAAAAGCAGGTCAATTGCCTATTCGGTCAACTGCCTGCCTGCCTACGAACTAATCATGTCAATTGCCCTAGTGGTCAACTGCCATCATAAGTATAAATATTTATATATGTGATGTAAATATTTACATAAGTATAATACCTCTTTCTTGACTGCCTGTCAACAAGAAAATTTATTTTTTAATTTTGTTTTAAATGAATGTTGATTTTTACATTTATTTAAAACTTTCCATTAGTGTGCTACGGTTGTTTTAAAGATTGTTGAGTTCATTATAATAGGAAATCAACAAGCTCTTAAAACATAGATTTGTTATTTTAAATTAATTATGGTATATTTTTATATTATAAAATTTAATTCGAAGGAAGTGTCTCTATTGGAACTAAATAAGATAAAAGGTAATACATATTATTTAGATGCTCCAACTAATATAGGTATTTATGCTTTTAAAAATAAATTTTGTTTACTTATAGATAGTGGGCTTAATAATTCTTCTGCTAAAAAGATTGATGAAGTTTTAAAAAGTAATAATCTTCACCCTAAATATATAATAAATACTCATGGTCATCTGGATCATTGTGGTGGAAATCACTACTTTAAAGAAAACTATTCTGGTACTCTTGTTTATACATCAAAAAAAGAAAAAGTTTATATGGAAAATCCAGAATTACTTTCAGTTATTGCATTTTCATCTAATCCCATAAAAAAGCTTTCTCAAAATATAAAGCCATTTGAAGTAGATTTTGTTTTGGACTATGGTACAAATAAAATTAATGATGAAAAGATTGAGATTCTACAAATGTCTGGTCATTCTCAAGAGCATATAGCTGTAATAACTCCAGAAAAAGTTTGTTTTCTTGGAGACAGTATTTTTAGTCATGAAACTTTAGAAAAATACCCTTTTCCTTTTTTATTTGATATAGGTGATACTATTGAAACTTTAAATAGGGCTAAAGACATTGATGCAGATTATTTTATAATTAGTCATGGTAAAAATGTCCTTACAAAAGATGAGCTTGTAGATTTGATAGACAAAAACTTATGCAATATAGAAAAACATATAAACACTATTCTAGAACTATTAGATCAACCTTGTACAAGAGAAGATATATTAGAAAACATAATAGTTTTAAATGATATTTCTGTAGGAATGAAAAAGTACATAGTGAATTTATCCTCTGTTTCTGCTTTCTTATCCTACTTATACGGTAAAGATCTTATAGATTGCTCTATTGAAGATGGAAAGCTATATTATTTTAAAAAATAATCCACTGAAAATTACAACAGGTTGTCTTAAGAACTTAATTTATATACATAGCTATATATGTCAATTATTTTAATTCTAGGACAACCTTTATTCTATCTATTAATAATTTTGCTGAAATAGTTTAATATATAAGTCTTCCTGCCTGTCCATCTTATATGGAAAGCTTTCTCTAATTTGTTCTACAGTTTTTGTATCTATTTCAGCAATTATTATTTCTTCATTATCTCGTGAACTAGCTAGTACATTACCTTTAGGATCTACAATCATAGAATCTCCGCAGTATTCAATGCCATCTCCATTTCCTACTCGATTTACACCAGCTATATAACATTGATTTTCAATGGCTCTTGCCTTTAATAAAGTTATCCAAGCATCTATCCTGCTTTTAGGCCAATTTGCAATTACAATAATCAGTTCAGCGCTCTTAGAAGCTGCTTGAAATATCTCTGGAAACCTTAAATCATAGCATATAGCTGTTGACACTACAGTATCCCCTATATTAAATAGATTTATATCTGTACCTTTGTAATAGAATTTATCTTC
Source organism: Clostridium sp. (assembly GCA_034925975.1). GTDB lineage: Bacteria > Bacillota > Clostridia > Clostridiales > Clostridiaceae > Clostridium_H. Next base: position 3,605 of record JAYFRK010000317.1, on the reverse strand, counting down.
ATTTCCATATGAAAAAGGATGAATTTTTGTATAGCTGCTAATTTCTTTGCCTTCTGGAGATATGACAGCCAATTTATTTTTGCCTTTTAAATCACATTTTTCAACGTATCCAAAGCAAGTGTATATTCCATATTTAATAGATTGATTTTTAAACCAATCTATTGTTTCATTATTTGTATCCCCTATTTTACTAACATTTTGAGAAAAGCCTGTAAGGGTCATCTCTGGAAATGCTATTATATCTGCTCCCTTTTCCTTAGCTTGTGCTATGAAATTTTCACATTTTATTTTGTTATTCTCTTTATCCTCCCAAAGTATATCCATTTGGGCTAATGCTATTTTCATTTTTCATCACCTCGTACATATTTATTTGGCTCTGTTTTAAATGAATGTTGATTTTTACATTCATTTAAAACTCTCCATTGTATTTAAAAAAAATATTACATTCACTTAATCTTTTATATTTTTTTATTTCATCAGTTACTTCTCCTCTCTTAAAGAAGAAGAAAGAAATAGCTTCCCATAAAAATACCCAAGCTCCTATTTCTATACCTTCTCTAAGTGTACTAAAAAATATATTTTCCTCATATAATTTTTTCGTAAGAAAGGCAGTAGAAAGGAATATAAATGCTGTAGAAGTATACTTAACAAGTTTACTATATGCACCTTTTAAAAAGTTAGATTCATTCTTAAAATATGAAGAATAATACATTCTAAAGCTGGAGACTAACATTCGTTCTCTTGATACATCCTTTTTTTCATTGGATATAGAAAAAACCACATCTAGTCCATACTTAAAAGGGATATCTTTAGAACAGTCCTCCAAAAAATTTGCTAAATCAGGGTTCATATCTCTTTTTTTAAAAGGTGCATTATCCCAATCATTAAAAACATCTGTATACTTTTCTAGTGAAATAGGAATGATGTAATTTCCTGTGTCAGTGTTTTTTTCATATATATTGTGCAAATAATCTCCTTTTACAATAACTTTAGCCAAGGTATATCAGATCCTCCATAATTAATAATATCAAAAATTATCTTATTCTAACATCTTAAGTATATTTATATATATTCCTCATTTTATATAGTTTTGCTTAATATCTATAATTTTATTATGCAAAAAACCTTTCTATTCTTAAATATTATTAGAATAGAAAGGTTTTAATTTATTTTATAAGTTTACGGTATTACACTTATCCTGGTAACATCCAGAATCTCAATATAAATAGTGCTGCTAGAATATACATTATAGGATGAACTTCTTTGCTTCTCTTAGTTGCCAGCTTCATAATTGGATAAAATATTATTCCAGCCGCTATTCCGTTGGCTATGCTATAACTAAAAGGCATTATAGCTATAGTAAAAAATGCTGGCAGAGCTTCTGTGAAGTCATCAAAGTTTATTTCCTTAACTGCTCCCAGCATTAAAACTCCAACAATTACAAGGGCTGGAGCTGTAGCCTCTGCTGGTACAATACCAACAAGTCCTCCAAAGAAAAGTGATAAAAAGAATAAAATCCCAACAACAAAAGTTGTAAGTCCTGTTCTTCCTCCTTCTGCTATTCCTGCAGTTGACTCTACATAAGTGGCCATAGTTGGAGTACCGAAAAACGCACTTATTGTAGTGGCAACAGCATCTGATAATAGTGCTTTTCTCATATTTTTTACTTTTCCATCTTTGTCTATCATGTTAGCTTTTTGAGCTGTTCCTACTAGTGTACCTATTGTATCAAATAAATCTACCAAGCTAAAGGTTATAACTACCATGAATATACTTGTTATTGCACCTATAAATCCACTGCCTCCATGACTTAATAATCCTTTAAAGTCAAAAGCCATGAATGTATCACCTAAGGCAGGCATTGAGAATACTTGAATTCCAGAGGCCTTAGTTATTCCCATAGGTATTCCTATTATTGTAGTGAGTACTATTGAAATTAACATACCACCTCTAACATTACGTGCCATTAAGATTCCCATTATAACTATTCCAATTATAGTAAGCAATGTACTCTTATTAGTAAAATCCCCAAACTTGATTAATGTGCCTGGATCTGCAACTATAACGCTGCCGCTTTTTAAGCCTATCAAAGCTATAAATAATCCAATACCACCAGTTATAGCTAATTTCAAGTTTTCCGGAAGAGATTCTACAATCTTTTCTCTTATAGATGTTACAGTTATTATAATAAATAATATTCCTGATACTAAAACTGCTGCTAATGCCTGCTGCCAAGTATATCCCAATGTTAGACAAACGCTATATGAAAAGAAAGCTGTTAGTCCTATACCTGGTGCTACAGCAAAAGGTAAGTTTGCATATAATGCCATTATAATAGTTCCTATAGCTGATGCTATACATGTTCCTGCAAAAGCTGACCCGATTACTGGATCATTAAGTGCTGTAAGTGTTGCAGCTGCATCACCTTTTAATCCTACTGCATTCATTCCAGAAAATTTTAATATGTTTGGTATAACTAGTAATGCATATGCCATAGTTATAAATGTAGTAAGTCCTGCTATTACTTCTGTTTTTACACTTGTCCTATTTTCAGATAATTTAAAAATTCTTTCAAATAGTGACTCTTTACCTGTACTTGTCTTGTTCATGTTGTCCTCCCTTTTTTTTTGTGCTGGTATTCTAATAATGTAATGAAACATTTTTAGAAATTATTAGGCATAATAAAAAGCCTAGCATTGGGAAGGTAATCCGCTGCTAGACTTATAAATATAACCATAAACAGATTTACCCATAGTGAGAAGTCTAGGCCTCCTCGTAGAAACTTTCGAACCATATTATCGAAATTATATGAGATAAATATAAATATTTAATTTTTTTATAATATTATCATTTCATTTTACATTAGTCAACATTTTATAACAAATTTCCACTATTTTCTACCCCAAAGTAAATTATCTCCTCTTCCCATATCCACTGTAAAACCTGCACTATTAATTCTTCTTTCAATGCAATTTCTGCAGTGGGCTGCTTCATCTCCAGTACATATTTTATTATCATATAGTGCGTATTTTTCTCTTACTCCTTGAGGAGATAAATTAGGCATAACTACATTTGCACCTGACTTTAGCCCCTTCTCTCTTCCTAGTGGATCTATTGTACCTAGTGCAGTAGTAGAAGGTAAAAGAACTTCTGGCAGCAATAGTCTAACAAGAGACAGCATTAATACTGTAGTTTCTACTGTACCTCCAATTTCCTTCCCTAATGGAGTATCCTTTTGAGGAATAAATGGTCCTATTCCTACCATATGAGGCTGAAGTTTTTTTAGAAACATTAAATCTTTTACATAATCTTCATTCGTCTCACCTGGGAGCCCCACCATAAATCCTGCACCAACTTGATATCCAATTTCCTTTAAATTGAATAAGCACTGTCTTCTGTTTTCAAAACTCATATTAGGATGCAGTTTTTTATATAATTCTTCAGATGCAGTTTCATGTCTTAGAAGATAACGATCTGCTCCTGCATCATAATATCTTTTATATGACTCATAAGACTTTTCGCCTATAGATAGGGTTATTGCACAATCTTTAAATTCATCTTTTATTCTTCTAACAATCTCCACAAGCTTTTCATCACTATAAAAA
>JAYFRK010000418.1:0-13102 GCA_034925975.1 Clostridium sp. | reverse complement strand
ATTCCCTAAAATAATCATTATTTTTAATCTTTCCTACTAGTAACAATTGAATTCCTAACTTATTACAAGCTTTTGCAAGAGGAAGTTGATTTTTTTTATTACATATCTTTCCTACACATAGTACATAGGAATTTAGACCATATCTTTCTCTAATGCTATATAAAGGCACTTGCTCATCTTCTACCTCTATACCATTATATATAATATTAATAGGCTTATCTATATTAAAGTCACTTTTTATACTTTCACTCTCTATATAGCTATTAGCTATTATAGCCGTACTTCCTTGCAGCACTTCTTCTCTATATGCATTACTTGATTCCCAAAGCCTTAATTTATCATCATAATTTTTATATTTAAAATACTTGGAGAAGTTATAATATGCAGGAGACACTACAATTTTTTTCTTATATTTATGGGCTGTTCTATAATAATTGTATATTTCCCATATCTTATTTACATTAAATAAATGGATTATATCATAGCTAGAATAATCAAATATGAATCCATTATTTATATTGACTTCAACTCCTAACTTTTCCAGATACTTCGCTGTCTTCAAAACTTGTGTTGAGTCCCCACCTAGATTTCTATTATAATCTTGTCTAGTGCATAAAAGTATTTTCATATTTGATTTGTCCCCCTAAAATTTTTATCAGTTCCTCTATCTTTAAGATATCTCTATGCAGTCTCTTGCTAAATTATCCATATATAAAGAGGATTCTTTGCTTAAGATGGAGTTTTTTTCTCCAACTGAAGGTTATTAACAGAATTCTTAGGAGTTTTACTCCTTAGAATTCGTTATCCTTTAGGGGAAGCCCTTATCTAGGGACGTAGCATCCGTTATCTCCCACTTTAGAAGTGGGAGTATTACGGATGGTAGTCATCAGATAAATAATTAAAAAATCCCTACTTATGTGAGGAATTTATTCTAATTTAGAATAGTAAAGGGATGCACCATTAAATTTTTTCATATATATTCCCTTTATTTTTATATTTATATTTTTTATTTCCTGCTTAACTCTATCTAAATCATCTTCCTCTATTACTATAGCTCTAGAACAGCCTGCTGAAATAGCGCAAGGAGTTGAAATTAATATTACATTATATCCTTTATTTCTCAAGATGTTATATAAATTTATACTATGATTTGCTGATTGTGTTACTATTAAATAATTGTGGTTCCTATACATTTATTTGAACCCCCAGTAATAGTTAAAATAAATTTTAACATAGCAATCCTACTATACAGAATATGCTGCATTGAATGAAGTGTGCTAAAATAAAAGCTAATCCGTAAGACGAATTAGCTTAAAGTCCATAATTATTAACATATTACCTCTACTATTAATCATTATTACAGAAATTCTTTGGTATCAAGAAAACTCCTGAGAAAGTTACAGTATTAGTACCTATTGTTCCACCAGTACTTGTACATGGTGCACATTCACGAACACATACTCTCAAGCTTCCAGGTTTTACACTTACCGGTACAATTGGATCACTTGTTGGACAAGGGCAAGAATCATCATCTGATGGACATCCCGCTTCGCATTTAACACATTCATCTACACATACGCATCCTTGGCAGCCTATTGCACTTTGAAATCCACTTCCACCTACACCTATATCTGCAGCCGCAACAAATTGTATGCATCCTACTACTTTGGTTATACATGCATCAATTTGTCCACAAGATATACCATTACCACATGTAGCTTCTACAGTATCTTGAATGGTCTTACAATGTAAGCAACTATTAAATGCAATAAATACATTATTTGTTATTACATTAAAAGCCTTAGGAAGTGTAGTAGTACAGCAGAATGGCACCTCAATACTATTATTTGTAACACATTCCTCTTTCTCCTGTTGCTCTGTAGCAACAAGCTGTCTTTGACCTTCTAAACTTATTTTTTCAACTTCATCCACGGCATTCTCTATTTCTGCTATATTATTTCTTAGTGATTCCATCTTACCATAACCAGCATCTATCATCCTATAATTGCCCCTTTCATATAGATTTATTATTAACAATGCTATAAGTAACAGCTTCCATTAATATAATATGATTTCATTTTTAAAGTGTGCCATTATGTGTTTTTTATAGTTATAAAATGAATATATTTAGTATATCTATATAATGATTAATCTTTTAGAAAGGTGGATATTATGTCATCAATAGATGATAAAAAATTTAAAAATTTATCTAAAAAATCTACTAAACTTTATGAATTAGATAATTTAAATAACCCAGATATAATTTCTCTTGTCTCAATATTTCAAAATAGATTGAAACAGAAAGATCATTTAATTACGCATCTAAAACGTACTATTAATGAAGAAAAGGTTAAATCTACATCCTACGAAAATAAGCTTAAAGAAATGAGCAGCCAATATGGTAAATTCTTAGAAGGTAAAGATAGATTAAATGGTATACTGAAATATCTTCAAGAGAATTTATCACTTAGAGAAGAAGAGATTGATAAATTCAAGAAACTAAATAATATTAAGGAAAATGAAATTATATCTTTAAAAAATGAAATTTCTCTACAAGAAGATAGGATTCACTCTCTTGTAGAAGAAATTAGAAATTTACAAAAGGAAATAGAATATTTATCAAATCAATCTAACTTAAATGAGTCAAAATCAAGTAATTCATTTTTCGATAGAATATTTAAATGAATCTTAATTATGAGCTGTAATAATATCTACAACTTGTATAAAAATTTGAAATTGGTTGCCTCAATTCATATTTATTTAGCCACTGAGACAACCAATTTTTAACCTTGTTTATTTTTTATACTAATTATTGATTTAATTAAATATTCCATATCTTCTAAAGTATTAAAATATCCTGGACTTATCCTTACTGTTCCTATATGTTGAGTTCCAATTATTCCATGAATTAATGGTGCACAATGATATCCTGTTCTTACAGCTATGCCTCTTTCATTCAACAAATATCCCATATCTGAACTATCTATACCTTCTATATTAATTGAAGCAACCGCACATCTACTTTCATAGGATGTTCCCCCATAAATATTTACATAGGATAGCTTTGTAAGTTCTTTAATTAAATATTCCATTAGGATTTTTTTCTGTTTTATTATATTGTCAATGCCTATCTTTTTTATGAATTTTATCCCTTCACATAGCCCTGCTATACCCGGTGTATTTAGAGTACCACTTTCAAATTTATCTGGCAAAAACTCTGGCTGACTCATTGATTCTGACTTACTACCTGTACCACCTTGAGTATACTCGTTTAATTCAATGTCATTTCCTATATAGAGAATTCCTGTACCCTGAGGTCCTAGTAATCCTTTATGGCCAGGAAATGCTAATATATCTATATTATCCTTAACTATATCAATAGGTATACTTCCTGCACTCTGAGATGCATCAACTATAAACACTATCCCTTTTTCTTTAGCAATCTTGCCAATAGTTCTAATATCCTGAACACTTCCTAAAACATTAGAAGCATGGTTTATTACAATTGCTTTTGTATTCTTTTTTATTTCTTTTTTTAATGATTCTACATCTAATATTCCATTTTTATCTACTCTAACTAATGTAACATCACTGCCATTCATATTTAAAGCATGAAGAGGTCTTAGAACAGAATTATGTTCAATTACCGTACTTATTACATGATCTCCTTTATCTATCAATCCTTTTATTGCAATATTTAATGCTTCAGTTGCATTTTTTGTAAAAACTATATTTAGTGGATATTTTATATTAAATAGCTCACCTATCTGTTCACGAGTTTCCATAACTTTCAAATCCGCAGCAATAGCCATATTATGAGAACTTCGTCCAGGATTTGAAGCATAATTTTTCATACAATTTAACACTTCTTCATAGACTTCTGGAGGTTTTGGAAAACTAGTTGCAGCATTATCCATGTATATCAAAATTCTCTCCTCCCTTAAACTTATAATAATTCTTACTAACATTATTCTATGTATAAATTATCTATATAGCTCCTAATATTATGTAATTAATTCACAAAAAAATCAAAAACTAAATCCCATGTTTTAACCTGAGATTTAGTTTTAAATATTTTAATATTCTATTTTAAATTTAACAATGGATTTTCCTTTTTCTTAATCTTTACTAAATCAATTTGATTTTCTATTAGTCTATTTTGAAGATCCATTATCTTATACTTGGAAGATTGTACTTGGAACTTTAATTCTTTATTTTCAGCTCTTAAATCACTCTTCTCCTTTAGATATTTTTTTGAAGTTTCCTTCAATATATCTAATTCTTCCCTTAGACTTTTGCTTTCTTCTTCAACTTGTTTTATATATTCACCACTTTTGGTGCTCTCCAATTTACTCTGAAGTTCAGCATTATATTCTTCTAAGTTTTTAATGTGTCTTTTTAAATCCTCTACTTGGGCTTGTAATATTTTTTCAGCTTTTTTGGCTTCTTCAACTTCTCCTTTTAAAGTTTCAATATAATCATCAGCTTTAAACTTTTCATCAACTATATTTAAAGCTGAAAGAACTGAAGCATCTGATATGCTAAGTCTATTATTTTTTCTTAGTACATCAGCAATCTTCTTATCTACATAACCAGCTACTTTATGTAAATATTCTTCTTTTTCATCACCTTTTAAGTTGTATTCAGAACCATTTATTTTAACTGTTACTATATTCATATGAACACCCTCTTAGATAAATTCAATAATTATTTATCTACATTTTAACACATTTTCTCAATATATGAAATAGACTTTACCTAAGCTCTGCCCCAAGTTTGTGTTCAAGGGCTCTTACTATCTTATCATGAACCTTATTTACTTCATTATCAGTTAAAGTTCTATTGTCTCCTCTATAAGATAATGCATAAGCAATACTCTTCTTACCTTCTGGAATTTGCTGTCCTTTATATACATCAAATAATTTTATACTCTCTAGTAAGTTACCACCTTGATTTTTAATTGTATCTTCAATTTCCTGTACTAAAATACTATCATCAATTATAACAGCTAAATCTCTTGTTACAGCTGGGAATTTAGGAAGAGGATTATATTTCTTCTCTATATTAGCATGCTTAAATAATATATCAAGATTAATTTCTGCAATGTAGCATCTTTCTTCTATTTCATAATTTTCAGCTACATCAGGATGTATTTCTCCAACTAATCCTAAGAATTCTTTTTTAATATAAAGTGCAGCAGTTTTTCCTGGATGAAAACTTTCATTATTGCTCTCTCTTTGGAATTTTACATTTTTAACGCCTAAAACACTTACTATATTTTCGACTATACCTTTTATATCTAAATAGTCAACTTCTCCATACATTCCTATAGTAACAGTATTTCTTTCTTCTGGAAGCTCCTTAGGATCTTCTTTAGGAATATAAACTTTACCTACTTCAAATAGTTTGACTATTTCATTGTTTCTTGCATAGTTTCTAGCCAATGCTTCCATCATAGATGGTATTGAAGTTGTTCTCATTATGCTATAATCTTCACCTAAAGGATTTTTTATTGTAACAACCTTTCTAAGTTCACTTTCCTTTGGTATTAATATTTTATCAAAAACCTTTGGACTTACAAATGAATAGGCTATTGATTGATTTAATCCGCTTGCTATTAAAGTATCCACTAGTTTAGTTCGAAGAACCTGAGTAGCATTCTTGCCACCCCTTAATGTTTGTGTACTAGGAATATTTGATGGAACTCTATTGTATCCATATATTCTAGCAATTTCTTCAGCCACGTCTTCTTTTATATTTATATCGCATCTAAATGTAGGAACACTTATAATCAAATTATCTTCTTGTAATGTAGTCATTAGGTCTAATCTGTCTAAATAGCTCTTCATATCTTCTCTACTAATGTCAATTCCTAAGAACTTATTTATCCAAGTTGAACTTACAGTTAATGTGTGTGACTCTAACTTTTCTGGATAAATGTCTATAGTTCCTTCCATTACATCTCCAGCACCTAATTCTTCAATGAGATGACATGCTCTATTCATGGCAATTTCAACTAGGTTTGGATCTAAATCTTTCTCAAACTTAGCTGATGCTTCTGTTCTTAATGATAATTTCTTTGATGATATCCTTATATTAGTTCCATCAAAGTTTGCACATTCAAAAACAATTTCAGAAGTATCATCCTTTACTTCAGAATTAAGTCCTCCCATAATTCCAGCAAGACCTATAGTTCTATTTCCATCTTTTATGTTAAGAACTTCTGTATCTAGGATTCTTTCTTCTCCATCTAATGTAGTAAATTTTTCTCCCCCATTTGCTCTTTCTACTACTATACTATTAGAAGTTATTTCTCTTCTATCAAAAGCATGCATTGGCTGACCAAGCTCTATCATAACAAAGTTAGTAATATCTACTATATTATTAATTGGTCTAACTCCTGCTTCTAAAAGTCTTTCCTGCATCCATTGTGGAGATGGCTGAATAGTTATATTTTTAACTCCTCTAGCCATATATCTTCTGCAAAGTTTATCTTTTATTTCTACTTTTATGCTATCTTCAATCTTGTCACTGCATTTTGCCTTATACTCTAAACTCGGCATTTTGTATTCTGTTCCTAGGGTTGCTGCTGTTTCTCTTGCAATACCTATTACACTTAAACAATCAGGTCTATTAGATGTTATTTCAAAATCTATAATAGCCTTTTGCATATTTATAACTTCTTTTATATCCTTACCGATTGGTGCATCCACTGGAAGAATCATAAGCCCATGTACAGGTTCATCCCCTGCTATTCCTAATTCTTCTTCTGAACAGAACATACCATTAGAAACAGCTCCTCTTAACTTACCTTTTTTTATCTTAGTCCCATCTGCTAAAGTTGATCCATGAAGAGCAGTAGGAACTATGTCTTCTTCTTTCATGTTGGTTGCAGCTGTAACTATCTGTATTGGTTCTGCTTCCCCTATATCTACTTGGCATATTGAAAGTCTTTCTGCTTCTGGATGTTTTTCTATTTTTAATATTTTACCTGTAACTACCTTATCCACAACATCTCCAGTTACAATTACCTCTTCTACCTTAGATCCTGATAGTGTTAATTCATCTCCCAATTCTTTTGGTGCTATATCTATATTTACGTAATCTTTAAGCCAATTAACTGGTACCTTCATTCTATTACCTCCTAGTCTTAGTTATAATTTCTAATATTAAAATTGATTTAAAAACCTCATATCACTTTCGTATAATAATCTTATATCATCTAATTCATATTTTTGCATAACCATTCTATCTAGTCCGAATCCAAAAGCAAAGCCACTGTATACTTCTGGGTCTATTCCACAATTTCTTAAAACCTGTGGATGGACCATTCCGCATCCTAAAATTTCAATCCAACCACTATTCTTACATACGTTGCATCCGCTTCCTCCACAGACAAAGCAAGTAGCATCCATTTCAGCAGATGGTTCAGTAAATGGGAAATGATGAGGTCTAAACTTTGTTTCCATCTTATCTCCAAACATTTTTTTAATAAACATTTCAAGAGTTCCCTTTAAGTCTGCAAAAGTTATACCTTTATCTATTACTAATCCCTCTATTTGATAGAATATAGGAGAATGAGTAGCATCTACTGCATCTGAACGATATACTTTTCCTGGCGCAATCATTTTTATTGGAGGTTTTTGATTTTCCATAGTTCTTATTTGTATTGGTGATGTTTGAGTTCTTAAAACTACATCATCATTTATGTAAAAAGTATCTTGTTCTCCTCTTGCTGGGTGATTTTTAGGTATATTTAATGCTTCAAAATTGTAATAATCCTTTTCTACCTCAGGACCTTCTTCTATTGAAAATCCCATAGATATAAATATATCTGTTATATTTTCTAAAGTTAATTCTAAAGGATTTTTCTTACCTACAATTTGTTTTTTTCCAGGCATAGATATATCTATTATTTCACTTTTTAATCTTAATTCTTTTTCTTTATCCTTAATTTCTTTTGCTGCATTTTCTATAAATAACTCTAAACTTTCTCTTACCTCGTTGGCAATCTTACCTACAATAGGTCTTTCCTCAGATGTTAACTTTCCCATTCCTCTTAATATCTGGGTAAGTTCACCTTTTTTTCCAATATACTTTACTCTAATCTTTTCAAGTTCTGGTTTCGTAGTAATACTTTTTAAATCTTCTAAAGCACTTTTTTTAATTTGCTCTAATTTGTCTCTCATTTTAATACTCCTTTCATTTCAATTTATCTGATGACTACCAGCCGTAATACTCCCACTTTCAAAGTGGGAGATAACGGCATAAAAAAAATACACTTCATCCCTATATAATAGGGACGAAGTGTATCCGCGTTACCACCCTTGTTAACTATAGAAAAACTATAGCTCTCTTAAAAATTATCGGCTTTACCGCTAATTGCTACTATATTCACAATTAGAACTCCTGAGTGAACTTCAATATATTCCTTTTAAAAAAGCTTCCAGTCCCTGGCTTCTTCTCCCTGAAAAATTCCTATATCTACTCTCTCAATCACTGTTTAATATATTTATTTTTAACTTAGTTTTTCAATCAAAACTTCATTTATATGAAGTTTGTAAACTTAAATATTATTATAACCATATAAATATAAAATTTCAAATACTTTTTACACTTTTAATATACTGCTGCTATTCTGTCTAACTATCTCATACATCATAATGCTGGCAGCTACTGCAGCATTCAGAGATTCTGCACCTCCAGGCATAGGTATCTTAACCTTCTCATCACCTATCCTGTAAATTTCATCACTTATTCCATTTCCTTCATTTCCTATACAGATCACAACTTTTCCAGTTAAATTAATATCATAAAAGTTATTATTTGTATCTAAGGAACTTACTATAAATTTAAATCCATTGTCTTTTAATTTTTTTATATTCTCAAATGAATTATCCTCTATTACAGGAATGTTAAAAATAGATCCCATAGTAGATCTTAAAGTTTTATCATTATATAAATCCACAGTTCCTCTAGTCACAATAATTCCAAGTGCACCACTAGCATGAGCGCTTCTTATTATTGTGCCCATATTTCCCGGATCTTGAACCTTATCAACTAACACATAAAATCCTTCTTTATCTTCTATATCTATTTTTTTATTATTTACGACTCCTATAATTCCTTGAGGATTATCAGTATTGCACAATTCTTTAAATATATTATCTTTAACTAGATAAACTCTAGTATCTTTATTAATCGTATTATTCATATTTAATGAATAATATTTATCTTGAAATTTCTCACTAATAAGGAGATAAGGAACACAAAAAGATGATTTCAATGCCTCTTGAAGAAATCTAAAACCTTCCACTAAAAACTGACCTTTTTCTAGTCTATATTTTTTTTTATGTAGTTTTTTTATATCTTTTATTAAAGAATTTTCTTTGCTTTCAATTAAAGTCAAACAAGGTCACCTTCTTATGGTTTTATTTTATTTTATTTTCAAGTTCATTTAATTCTTCTATTCCACCTATAGCTACAATAATATCTCCTGGCTGTATAATATCATCTGCTGATGGAGAAATATTAACTTCATTATTCCTCTTTAATGCCATAACATTAATTCCGTATTTTGAACGCATATTTAAATCTTTCAAAGTACTTCCATTCCATTCTTCCGGGCTTACAATTTCAGCTATACTATAATCAGAGGATAGCTCAATATAATCTAATATATTAGCTGAGACTAAATTGTGGGCAACCCTTACTCCCATATCTCTTTCAGGGAATATTACTCTATCTACACCTATCTTTTTTAATACTTTTGCATGGAGTTCATTATTAGCCTTAGCAATTGTGTGCTTAACCCCAAATTCTTTTACTAAAAGAGCAGTCATAATACTTGCTTGAACATTGGATCCTATTGTTATTACTGCTACATCAAAATTACTTATTCCTAATGTTCTTAAACTATTTTCATCAGTACCATCAGCTTGAACTGAATGAGTAACACTCTCTGATATACTTTGAACAGTTTCTTCATCTAAGTCCATTGCTAATACATCATTACCTAATGAGTAAAGTGTTTTTGCAATTGAACTTCCAAATCTTCCAAGACCAATTACTACAAATTGTCTCTTTTTCATTAAATCCACCTCTATCCAACCAATATTTTTCCGTCTGGGTATTTTATTGAACTTCCATGCTTTTTATGTGCCAATGCTAAAAGCAATGTTAAAATCCCTACTCTGCCAATATACATAGTTAAAGCTATGAGCACTTTACCAATAACACTAAGGTTTGGTGTAAGTCCCAAAGTAAGTCCTACCGTTCCAAAAGCGGAGGTAACTTCGTATAGTATATATTCTAATGAGGCACCTTTTTCAGTAAAGGATAATACCATAGTTTCTCCTATTACAAGACACAATGCTAATGTTAAAATAACAAATGATTTATATACTAAATTTTTGCTTATAGTTCTACCAAAAATCTCAGCATCTTCTCTATTTTTAAATACGGATATTACAGTCATTAAAAGTATACCTGCAGTGGTTGTTTTTATTCCTCCAGCAGTACCTCCAGGTGAACCACCAATAAACATTAAAATTATAGTTAAAAATTTTCCGGCTAGAGTCATATCTGCAGTAGATATGGAATTAAATCCAGCGGTTCTCGGTGATACAGATGCAAAAAGCGAGGATAATAATTTCCCCTTTAAAGACATATTTTGTATAGTCCCTGGATTCTTCATTTCGAATATATACATCAAAATCCATCCACCAACTATTAAAATTAAAGTTGCTGAAATTACAAGCTTAGAGTGAACAGAAAGCTTTCCCATTCCCTTATAATTATATATCTCAGCCCATACTGCAAACCCTAATCCACCTGTAATTATTAAGGCAGATATAGTTAGTATTATTACTGCATTATCAGCGTATGGAACTAAACTATTCCCAGTAAGGTCAAATCCTGCATTACAAAATGCAGATATAGAGTGAAATATACTAAAATATAGTCCTTTCAAAAATCCATGTTCAGGAATAAATTTCGTTGATAAAAATAATGCACCTATTCCTTCAACGGAAAAAGTGAATATAAGAATATACTTTGCTAATTTTACAAGTCCTTGAAGTGAAAATGAATTCATAGCCTCTTGCATTACCATTCTCTCTTTTAGAGTAATCCTTTTTCCCAAAATAAGAGCAAATAAAGTAGCAAAGGACATGAACCCTAGTCCCCCAATTTGAATCAATGTTATTATTACAGTAGATCCAAAATAACTCCAATGTTCAGCTGTATTTAATGTAACAAGACCAGTTACACAAACTGCTGAAGTAGACGTAAAAAACGCATCAATAAATGGAGTTACTATACCTTCCTTTGAAGATACAGGCAGCATCAGTAAAAGAGTTCCTGCCATTATAACTATACCAAATCCTAAGGCTAATATTTGGACAGGTGCAAGCCTTTTTTTATATTTATTTTGCAAATCAAACACCCCTAAATTCTGCGTTTATTAAGATTATAGCACTTAAACTTATTTTGTCAAAATAATAAATAAAATGCAGCTATACAAGCCGCATTTTATATTAAGCATTTAATTGTTTTTTAGCTACTTCAACTAATTCTGAGAATGCCTTTGGATCATTTATAGCTATTTCTGAAAGCATTTTTCTGTTCATATTTATTCCAGCAAGCTTCATTCCATTCATGAATCTTGAATATGAAAGTCCATTCATTCTTGTTGCTGCATTTATTCTTGCTATCCAAAGTCTTCTGAACTCTCTTTTCTTTAACTTTCTGCCAACATAAGCAAAATTCATTGCTCTTATAACTGTTTGATTTGCTATTCTAAAAGTCTTACTTCTTCTTCCGTAAAACCCTTTTGCAAGCTTTAATATTTTTCTATGTTTTTTACGAGCGTGTACAGCTCTTTTTACTCTTGCCATTAAATAAACCTCCCTTTGTTACAAACAATATTTATTATAGGTATGGTAATAACTTCTTCATTACCTTTTCTTGAGTTTCAGATACAAGCGTACCTTTTCTAAGATTTCTCTTTGTTTTAGAAGATTTCTTAGTTAATATGTGGCTTTTAAAAGCTTTAGCTCTTTTAAGCTTTCCACTTCCTGTTTTTTTAAATCTCTTTGCTGCACCTCTATGTGTTTTCATTTTTGGCATATGAATTTCCTCCCTTCAATTAAGCCCTCTTTGGAGCTAATATCATAACCATGTTTCTACCTTCTAGTTTGGCTGGCTTTTCAACAACTCCAACTTCTTCTATTTTTGTTACAAAAAGATCTAATATAGATTTACCTTTATATGAATAATCAGCTTCTCTACCTCTAAATCTTACTGTAACTTTAACTTTGTCCTCATCTTGTAAAAACTTCTTTGCCCTATTTGCTTTGATTTCTATATCGTGTTCTTCAATAGTAGGGCTTAGTCTAATTTCTTTGATGTTTACAATTTTTTGGTTTTTCTTAGCTTCTTTAACCTTTTTAGTTTGTTCATACAAATACTTGCCATAATCCATTATCCTACAAACAGGTGGATTTGCTGTTGCAGCTATCATTACTAGATCAAGCTCTTTTTCTTCTGCAAGCTTCAAGGCTTCCTTTGTATTAACCACTCCAAGTTGTTCACCTTCACTACCTATTAGTCTAACTTCTTTTTCTCTAATTTCCTCGTTTATAATGAATTCTTTCTTTATATTTCTTCACCTCCAGATAACTATAAGTGTTAATTATTAGAATTATTCACATTCTATGTAATATAGGTATTACAGTTACCAAATTTATATCATAAATAAAAAAGGGACGACTTAAAGCCGTCCCATACATTACATAGCACATTTAAATTGCATAAGTCATTAATGTATACCTTACTAGCAATGCTGTAAGGTGAGAAACAGCTTTGTTTCTTCTTAACATATAGTATTCTACTATGTTAATAGTAATATGTCAATAGTTTTTTATAGACTATTAACTCTTTCTTCTGTTTCTTTTATAATTTTTTCTATGAAAGTATCTAAATTCATTGAACCTAAATCTCCTTCATCTCTTGATCTTACTGCTAAATTCTTCTCATTCATTTCTCTTTCTCCAAGAACTAGCATATAAGGCACTTTTTCAAGTTGAGCTTCTCTAATTTT
>JAYFRK010000291.1:0-2890 GCA_034925975.1 Clostridium sp. | reverse complement strand
AATGAGTCCATATAAAATAGCAGTATAATATTCATCATCTAATCCATAGTTTATATGCAGTTTAAAATCTAATGAAGATTTAAATAAAAAATGACCTGATTTTTGATATATATACTGTAAAATTTTAAAGTAAAGCATTTTAGGGTAAAGAGTACCTCTTCTCGGTTTCTTTATTGTCTTTCTTACATTTTTAGTTGGATAAACCTTAAATTTATATATAAAAACAGATAATTTATTATTTTCGTATATAAAGGTTATAGATAAAGGCAGTGGAATAAGAAATATTACTAGGATAATTAGTAACCAAATCATGTAGAACTCCTCCACAATACTTATTATTTAGTAGTATTTCCATAAAATTGTGTAAATATAATGCATAATTAAATAAATATAAAAAATTAGGCTATATTTTAAGATATTGTTGATTTCGTATAATATGGAAAAGAGATTTTAGTTTAAACGGAAAACATTTCTTGATTATTAAAATTAATTTTGAAAACAATAAATATGAAAGGTAGGTGTCCAAGTAAATATGAAAAAAAAGCATATTATTTCAATATGTTTAGTTATATTTTTAATGCAAAATATACTTTCATTTAAAGCTAATGCTCAGCCTAAAAACATATATGTAGATGCTAGAAGTGCTATAGCAATAGATAGTAAATCAAAATGCGTTTTATATGAAAAGAATTCTGATATGTTAATTCCAATTGCAAGTACAACTAAAATAGTTACTACTCTAGTTGCATTAAAATATGGTGATTTAGATAGGAAGGTTGAAATTTCAGATAGAGCAGCGAATATACATGGTTCACAAGCTGGGTATAAAAAAGGTGAAATTGTATCTCTTAGAGAATTATTATATGGACTTATGCTAAGATCAGGTAATGATGCAGCTATAGCAATAGCTGAAGGTATGTGTGGGAGTGTAGATGAGTTTTTAAAATTAATGAATGAATATGCAGTTCAAATAGGGGTATTAAATTCTCATTTTGAGTCGCCACATGGCCTAGATAGCCAAAATCATTATTCAACAGCTTATGATTTAGCCATTATTACTGCAAAAGCAAAGGAGAATGAGCTATTTAACAAAATAGTAAGTGTAAAAGACGTAGATGCTAAGGAATATGGTTTTACTAAAAGTTATCATAATATTAACAAGATTTTGTACCAGATTCCAAACGCTAACGGTGTAAAAACAGGATACACAGGTGGAGCCGGAAAATGTTTAGTTACTTCTGTAGAAAATGGAGAAGACGATATAATTGTTGTAGTTTTAAATTGTAGCAATAGATGGAATGAGACTAAAAAAATATATGATCATGTAAAGAAAAATTATAATTTTAAAAAAGTAGTATCTAAAGATGAAACTATAGACACTATCTATTATGGAAAGAATAAAAAAGTAAACTTAGTTTGTAATGAAGATGTTATTATACCTGTTGGTAATGATGAAACATACGAGTTAAAGGTAGTTAAACCTAAAATAGTTCCTTCAAAACTTGTTAAGGGAAGTAATTTAGGAAAAGTATGCATTTATAAAAATAATAACTTAGTTGTTAGTAAACCTTTAAACAATAAAGAGGAAATATCACAGGGTAAATATAAAAACATAAAAGATATAATAAAGAAGATTAGATCCTAAGATATGGTATTAATTGATAAATAAGATTCTAGAAAAACAGAAGTTAAAAAGAAGCTTTAAGGCTTCTTTTTAACTATAGTATAAAGTTTTTTACTACCATTTTATCTCTATCATTTATAGGTTCCCAAAGCTGAATATTGGTTATTATAGCTTCCTTGCAAAAATAATTTTTAGATATTAATAGACAAGCCTCTTGGAACTCTTCATCGGACCATTGGCGTAGCGAAAAATTAGTATTAGCAAGAGAAATGTGAAAATCCCAGTTCTCAATATTATCTCTTACCTTAAATCCATTAGCTTTTAGTTTAGAATTTAATTTATATACTAAATCTATTAAAGTACCTTTATCTTCTACTTTTAAATTAACTGATTTAAAAGGCGGATCAAAACAAATTGCCCCATTAATTGTAATAGAAAACTTATTGTAATCTTGTAAAACACTATCTATAATAGTAACCAAGTTTGCTAGGTTACTAGGTTTTTCTATAATTTCTAAAGTAACATGAAGCATTGGTAAATCAGTATATAAGTGATATTTTTCAGATAAGTTCCTTTGAATCTTTTCAATTTGGTTATAAGAGATTTTATCAAGTAATCCCACTAAATAGTATAACAATACTCTCACCTTATTTCCAATAATAATAGGTTTATTATATCATGAATTAGCTATTTTTAGTAATATTTAATTGAAGTGCGTAGAACAATGTATTTTTTACATATAGAAGAATATATATTATATTGTAACAAGTTTAATGGAGGTATTATGATGAGATTAGCACTAAATTTTAAGAATGGCAAAAAAGAGGTGCTAAGTGAAGAGGATACAAAGAAAGTAATCGGAAGCATAAACTACTTAAAACTTATTAAATATTTAATGAGTTCAAAAAAGGTATCAGTTAAAACAATAAATATTCTAGATAAAGAAATAGCTGTTGATGAACTTAGATCTATGGAAGTACTTCTATAGTTAATTAATAACTGAAAGATTAGAGTATTTTAATTAGAAACATATATAGGTAAAGTGGTATAAAAATAAAAATATATCAATTAAAATCTCATCTATAAGATTATAGATGAGATTTTATTGTTAACGGTGTAACAAAAGGTATGCCTATAAAATATTTTAATATTAGAGTGATCAAGGGGGGCATGAGAATGAAATATGAGATTATTGATTGTATAGATGCAGGAACGGAATATTGTCCTTGCCATCTGGCTGAAACTGGGGACTGTATTTTATGTTCA
>JAYFRK010000016.1:0-1568 GCA_034925975.1 Clostridium sp. | reverse complement strand
CTTATGTTTGCATGCTTCTTCAGATATAGCATTATCAAGAGCTAGAGGTCCATCAATAACGCATCCCTTAATTTGCCCTCTATCACTCATCTTTGATAGGTTTGCAGCATCAAGTGTTGCAGGCATATCTGGATTTACTACTTCTACTGCGCAAACTGGAGCAACTTTTGGTATATCAACTCCAACTGCATGTGCTACCTTTACTGCATTCTCCACTATTTGTATTTTGTCTTTTAAAGTTGGATACATATTAAATGCTGTATCAGTTAGGAATATGAGCCTATCAAATTTTGAATTTTCAAATACTGCAACGTGAGACATCAATTTGCCAGTTCTAAGTCCTACCTCTTTATTTAAGACCGCTCTTAAAAAGTTTGCTGTAGTAATTAGACCTTTCATTACCATATCAGCTTTTCCTGTTGATACTAGTTCTACAGCTTTTAGTGCTGCTTTCTTGTCATCTTTTTCATCAATGATTTCGTAATCATTCATATCCATTCCTATTTTTAGACCTATGGATATTATCTCTTCCTTGTCTCCAACAAGTATAGCATTTACTATATCATTGTCCTTAGCGTCCTTAATAGCCTCTAGAACTGGCTCATCTTGAGCTACTGCTACTGCTACTGTTCTAGTGTCTTCTGTTTTTGCCTTTTCTATAATTTCTTTAAAGCTTTTTATCACAAATATCTCCTCCTGTATTTCTTATTATTACTAAATATGCTCATTTATGATAAATTTGATACTCCCCCTTGCAGATTGTTAATTTATTAACACAATCATTATTATATTTTACCAAAAAAAATCTTTAAATGCTAGTAGGTAAATTTAACAAAATATAATTAAATTTTGTTAAATTTTTATAATTACTACTAGCATTTAAAGATTTTATAGCGGTGCGTATTCTTTCATTATACTTTCTGCAGATTTTAGTCCATCAACTGCAGCTGACATAATTCCTCCTGCAAATCCAGCTCCTTCTCCTGAAGGGTATAATCCTTCTAATGATATGCTTTGGAGTTTTTCATTTCTTTCAATTTTAACAGGAGCTGATGTCCTTGTTTCTATTCCTGTCATAATTACATCTTCTGATGCAAATCCTGGTATTTTATTATCAAACTGAATTAGCCCTTCTTTTAAAGTATCTATTACTCCTTTTGGAAGACATTTTCTAAGATCCTCAAAACGATATCCTGGTCTATATGTAGGATTTATATTGCCTAGCTTAGTTGATACCTTATCCTTTAAGAAATCACCTACTAGCTGAATAGGAGCCGAATATCCTCCTCCACCTAAATTATATGCGAGACTTTCATACTGTCTTTGAAATTCCATACCCTTAAGTGGCATATTCCCTGAAAAGTCATTTTCTCCAACCGTAACAACAATAGCTGAATTAGAATTATCTTTATTTCTAGAATGATAGCTCATTCCATTTGTTACAAGTCTTCCTTCCTCTGAAGCCGCTGCTACTACCTCTCCACCTGGACACATACAAAAACTATAAACTGCTCTATTGGTTATATTGCTTGTATAGGATAATCTATAATCTGCAGCTCTAAGTTTTG
>JAYFRK010000632.1:0-10445 GCA_034925975.1 Clostridium sp. | reverse complement strand
GTTGATTTCGTATAATATCGAAAATAATTCTAAATTTAGTATAACAACTGTAGCTAAACTTAAGCAGTGAACCAAAATTTTAATTTTGAGTGAATCGCTTACTCCTCTGAAAAAATGAAGAGGAGTTTCGAAAAAAATAGCTCAGACAAATGAAAGTTCTTAACGCTACAATTGTTATACTAGATTATTTTATAATAATTTCGCTCTTAATTCCTCTGCTGATTTAGGTGATATGTATGAAAGAGGAATGTCAAATATAGTACGTGCCCCTCTCTGACCTTCCTTTGAAAGTCTATACACAGCTCTCGCATATGCTACTATAACACTAGCAGTAAACTGTGGATTATCTCCTAATTGAAGGCTAAACTCTATTCTTTGATTTTTACCTCCAGCAGTAACTCCAGTTCTTATAACAAATCCTCCATGAGGCATTCCTGAGTGTTGCTTTGCAAGTTCTTCTTCTGTAATAAAATATACTTCGGTATCATAATCAGCAAAATAGTTTGGCATATTTTTTATGTCTTCTTCTATTTTCTTAATATTTGCGCCTTCTTCTGGTACTACATAGCAAACTCGATTGTGCTTTTCACTAACAGCTAATTCAGGATTTTCTCCAGTACGTACTCTTTCCATAGCTTTCTCTATAGGTACAGTATACTGTATTCCATTTTTAACACCATCTATTCTTCTTATAGCATCTGAGTGCCCCTGGCTTACTCCCTTACCCCAGAAAGTATAATCCTTTCCCTTAGGAAGTACAGCTTCAGATAATATACGATTCAGAGAGAATAAACCTGGATCCCAGCCTACAGATATGAGACTTAATGTACCGGCTTTTTTGGCTACTTCATCTACTGTTTTAAAGTATTCAGGTATTTTAGCATGTGTATCAAAACTATCAACTGTATTAAAGTTAGCTGCTATTTCAGGGCACTGTTCTGGGAGGTCTGAGGCAGATCCTCCGCATAATAACATTACATCAATTTTATCCTTATAATCTTCTATTTCTGAAATATGTACCATTTTATTACCTTTATTCAGCTTACTAGGGTCTCTTCTAGTAAATATAGCTTCTAATGTAAAATCAGGATTTTGAGATAATGCTAACTCTACACCTTTACCAAGATTCCCATATCCTACTATTCCCACTCTTATCTCGTTTTTCATACCAATACCTCCATTATATATCAAAACATTGATTATTTTAGAAGCACTAACCTCTTTTTAAGAAATTAGTGCTTCTATCATTTATAGTTCTTTATTAATTTTCTTTTTCAACAGCTATCTTAAGATCTTCTCCATTAATCTTAAATTCTCCATATGTCTTCTCTTCATTGTATGCTATTGAAACTGTTAGAGTCTCTTTCTTTATATGATCTTCAAATTTCTTTATTACAGCTTCTAACATTTCATTGCCAGCTACATAAAGTCTTATCTTATCCGCAACTTCAAATCCGCTTTCTTTTCTTAAGTTTTGAACTTTACTTAAGATTTCACGAACGTATCCTTCTTCTTTAAGTTCTTGTGTAATTGTAGTCTCAAGTGTTACTCCTACTTCTCCTTCTCCAGCAAAAGCAAATCCTTCAAGTCCTTGCATTGTTACAAGGAGATTTTCAGAAGTAAGCTCTATTTGATCTTCTAATCCTTCTACATCTATAAATACGGATTTACCATTATTTATAGATTGAGCAAGTTCCATTTGGTTCATTGAACCTATAGCCTTTCTTATTGCAGGGATATATCTTCCATAAGTTTTTCCTATCACTGGTAAGTTCGGTTTTATTTCAAAGTTAACGTATTTTGAAAGATCTGAACCAAACTCAATATTTTTAATGTTAAGCTCTTCTTTAATTATGTCTCCATAATATTCTGGAAGAGATTTTGTGCTTACAAGCATTTCTGAAAGCGGCTGTCTATTCTTGATATTTGCTCCGTTTCTAGCACTACGTCCAAGCTTAACAATTTTATATGCTAAATCCATTTGTCTTTCAAGTTCACTATCTACAAGGCTTAAATCATATTCTGGCCATGTGCATAGATGAATACTTTCAATAGCATCTTTATCTAGGCCAACAACTAGGTTTTGATAAATTTCTTCTGCCATAAATGGTACAAATGGTGCTGCAACTTTAACTACAGTTGTAAGTACTTTATAAAGAGTTGTGTAAGCTCCTATCTTGTCTTCAGTAAGTTCTGTAGTCCAGAATCTTGATCTGTTACGTCTTACATACCAGTTTGAAAGTTCATCAACAAAATCTTCAAGTTCTAGTGCTGCTTGAGTAATTCTATAGTTATCTATGTGTTCTTCTACATTTTTAACTAATGTATTAAGCTTAGATATTACCCATTTATCCATAACATTTTCTGATACGAAGTCTTTATATTCTAGTGGATTAAATTGGTCTATTTCAGCATATAAAACATAGAAAGAATATACATTCCATAATGTGCTTAGGAACTTTCTTTGTGTTTCCTTTACATCCTCTTCTGAGAATCTTGTTGGAAGCCATGGTGCACTAGCTGTGTAGAAATGCCATCTTGTAGCATCTGCTCCTTCATTCTCTAGCACATCAAATGGATCTACTACATTTCCCTTTGATTTTGACATTTTAAGTCCGTGTTTATCTAAAACGTGGCCTAAAACTATACAATTTTCATAAGAATTTGTATCAAATAATGCCGTAGATATTGCAAGTAATGTATAGAACCCTCCTCTTGTTTGGTCTACTGCTTCTGATATAAATTGTGCTGGGAAAGTCTTTTCAAACACTTCTTTATTTTCAAATGGGTAATGATGTTGTGCAAATGGCATAGATCCTGAATCAAACCAGCAGTCAATAACTTCATTAGTTCTAGTCATTTCTTTTCCACAGTGTGGACAAGTAAGTTTAACTGCATCTATATATGGTTTGTGTAGTTCTATATTTTCTGGAACATTTATTCCTTTTTCCTTAAGCTCAGCTACACTTCCTATACACTCTCTGTGACCACATTCACATTCCCAAATTGGAAGAGGTGTTCCCCAGTATCTATCTCTTGAAATACCCCAATCAATAACATTTTCAACAAATTTACCAAATCTTCCTGTTCTTATGTTATCTGGATACCAGTTTATCTTATTATTGTTTTCAACAAGTTTATCTCTAAGTGATGTCATTCTTACAAACCAGCTATCTTTTGGATAGTAAAGAAGCGGTGTATTACATCTCCAGCAGTGTGGATATGAGTGAGTAAACTTCTCTGATTTATAAAGCATTCCATTTTCTTTCATATATTCAAGTATCTTAGGATCAGCTTTCTTAACAAATAATCCTTTCCATGGTTCAACAGAATCTACAAATTTACCTTCAGAGTCAACTAAGTTGATAAGTGGTAAGCCGTATTTCTTTCCAGTTTGGCTGTCATCTTCACCATATGCTGGTGCTGTGTGTACAATTCCTGTACCATCAGTTAAAGTTACATAGTCCCCATGAACTATATAGAAAGCTTTTTCTTCTGGAACTTCAAACTTAAATAACTGTTCGTATTCTGTTCCAAGTAATTCTTCCCCTTTAAACTCTCTTAATATTTCATATTCTCCTTCTAGTACTTTAGAAGCAAGGTCTTTAGCAAGAATTAAATATTGGCCATTGTTTAGCACTTCCACGTAATCATACGCTTTATTAATTGTTAATGCTACGTTACTTGGTAATGTCCAAGGAGTTGTCGTCCAAGCAAGTATATATCTATTTTCTTCTCCTTTAACCTTAAACTTAACAAATGCAGTTGCTTCTTTTACATCTTTATATCCTTGAGCAACTTCATGAGAAGATAATGCTGTTCCACATCTTGGGCAATATGGAGTAATTCTATGACCCTTATATAAAAGATCTTTTTTCCACATTTGGCTTAATGCCCACCATACTGATTCTATATAATCATTGTGATAAGTTACATATGGATTATCCATGTCAACCCAGAATCCTAATTTTTCTGACATGTCTTTCCAAAGACTTGTATATTTAAATACGCTTTCTTTACATTCTTTAACAAACTTTTCTACACCGTATTCTTCTATTTGAGGTTTACCTGATATTTCAAGTTTCTTTTCGATTTCAAGTTCAACTGGAAGGCCATGAGTATCCCAACCTGCTTTTCTTAGAACTTTATATCCCTTCATAACTTTATATCTTGGAATTAAATCCTTCATAACTCTAGTAATAATGTGACCTACGTGTGGCTTACCATTAGCTGTTGGAGGTCCATCATAAAAAGTGAAATATTCACCATCTTCATTTCTGTCAAAGCTCTTTTGAATTACATCTTTTTCTTTCCAAAGATTTGCTATTTTTCTTTCCATGTCTACAAAGTTTGTAGAAGTTTCAACCTTATTGTACATTTCTTTATCTCCTCTCTTTCACTGCTCCTAAACTTGTATTTTTCGCAAACTTATCTAATACCTATCATCCATAATACTTCCACATTATAATGGGTTAACAGATGTTACGTCTCTAGATAATGGCTTCTGTAAGTATCTATTAAAAAAACTCAATGTGAAGCTAAAGATCCTCTTTATTTAATACCCTAACTTTAGAATGCAACTACCATTAAATAAAAAAGCTCCGTCCATAAGGACGCAGCTGCATAAACCACCCATGTGAAAACTTCAAGTACTAACATACTCTATTTCTTAACGCGAAATAACGGATAAACTTACTTAGCCAAAGACTTTTTCAGTTCTCGACTCCCAGGTGATTTTCTTTAAACCTTAGCTATGGGTTTCCAGCAATCCCCACTCTCTAGAAGCATACAGATTAAATACTTATCCTGTTCACAGTCATTTAATATAATATTTAAATTTTTTGTCATCAAAATCCTCAATTTACACTATATTATATTACAATAGTTTTTTGTTGTCAATTTACGCTTATTTAATTATTTTATCAAACAAAAAAGATTGGTTTTACCAATCTTTTTTGTTTCTAATATGTCTCTAATATGTTATATAATCTCCTAGCCCTTGCCAGGTATGTTATGCTATTTAAAAAAGGATAATATGAAATATAGTCTCCTAATCTTAATTAGGTATGTATTAATTCAGTGACGCTTTTATTCTATCACTATCATTTAAATTAGGCAATACTTTTTTAATACTTTTTTATTTTTTATTAAACTTTTTGCCTTATATACTAGTATTATATTCAAATTTCAAAAATAAATTACAATTCTAACGAAATTCTAAGTTTTGAATCTAAAAGTTCCATAAAATCCTTATTTAGAGTAGCGATATGTCTTCCAAGTCTAGCTTTTGAAACTACTTTAATCTGTTCTGCTAAAATAGTTCCTGTTATGTGGCTTTTTTCGCCATTTTCAAGTGTATAATCACTTTCTCTAAGTTCTATATGTACTGCAATCTTTTTAGGTCTATTAGATATTGGGGCAATAATTGTTGTTGGAGCATTCTTATTTCCAGTATCATTTTGAATTATTATCACTGGTCTAATTTTATTTTCTTCTGATCCTATATTCTGCCCCAGTTCGCAAGTCCAAATTTCTCCTCTTCTAGGAATAACTTTAATATCTCTAGATGCATTATCATTCATTATTATTTGTTCATTTACCCAAGATACATAATTATTAATCTTTTTAATGTTATAAGCCTTCTTTTTTATAGGATGCACATTATCATTTTCTCTAAGTTTATCTTTTATTATATTAACGTATATCTTCATTGCTTCTTCAATTTCTTGTTTATTTTCATTTATAAACTCTTTTAATTCTTCCTTGTTCATGTCATTCACATTTTGCTTCATAGAATATTCCCCCTTGCTTTTGAATTTAAGCCCTGATGACCCCATGAAAAAGCTTTTTTATCACCATTTGTATATCTCTTTTAGCTGAAAAAATATTGTAACAACATAAATTATTATAGATACAATCACAGGCCAATTTATAACATTTGTATTCTCTTTCTCATAATCTATATTATTAACTCTATAAACTTTATAACTGTAGGATAACTTTTGCATAAGCAGTACTATAATTCCTGTACAAATTATAGCTAAAGTTAAAAGTAGGAAAAATGTATTTATTATTTGCATAGTACTTAAAGAAGCTAATCCTGATTGCTGTATTGTCTCTACCTGCTGCCCACTAAGCTTCATTAACTTTGTTGATAATTCTGACATAGCAACTTGTGTACCATTAATAGTAAAATGACATAGCATTGATGAAAATATAGAATTTGTTATTCTCACTAGATAGGCAAATATTATGCCTATAGCAAAAGCATAAAGTAACTGATTCCCATCTAAGTGAAGCATACCAAAAAACAAACCTGTCATAATAGCAGATTTTCTTATACTAATATTTTTATATCCTGATAGAACTACTCCTCTCATAGTTATCTCTTCACAAATTGCTGGTGTCAATGCCACTACTCCTAATCTTATTATAAAAGGTATATCGTTAAGAGACGCAACTACTTGACTTATTCTATTTGGAAATACAAATTGAGTTATTAGTGATAAAAACATAGCTATTGGCTGAGCTAAAAGGCCTATTACAATAACAATCAACACTGTCTTAAAGCTTATTTTATTTAATTTTAATGTATCCTTAATAGGCTGCTTTGTTACTATAAAATAAATTATAGTTGGCACTATAAGTAAAAGCACTTGTGGCAAGACTAAGTATAAAGCTATTGGCAATTTTGCAGATTTAAATACAGGTACCAAAAATGCTGGAGTAACTGCATACAAAGTTAACAAAATCATTGCAAATAAATTAGATTGAAATAATCTCCTACTGTCCATTACATAAACTCCCTTTTGTATTATATGGTTTATATGGTAATAAAAAAAACCGTAATATAAATATAATAAAGGAAGAGGCACAATATTACAACTGACTTTTGTAATATTAACATCTCTTCCATTATAATTTTTGACCTAAACTTAAACTTTTATAACTTTAAATTAGTAGATACTCTATTTGCCTAGGGTTTTCATTATTCCCCTTGCAATTGCTTCTGCATATTTTTGTTGATAATTTGGATCTTTAAACATTTGTTCTTTTTGAGGATTACTTAAGAATTCTAATTCTACAAGTACAGCAGGAGCATTAGTATGTTTAACTACATATAGTCCACTTGATTTAATTCCTCTATCCTTTGCCCCAAACTCACTTATAAGTTCAGCTTGTATATTCTTAGCTAGTGGTATTCCGTTTGTTCTATCTCTATCATAGAAAGTTTCTATACCTGAAGTTGTTGGACTTCCATCTACACTATTAGTGTGTATAGATACAAAATAATCTACTTTTGCATTATTTGCTATATCACAACGTGTTTGAAGTTCTACATTTTTATTGTTTGGCCATGGAACGTTATCACTTGTCCTAGTAAATACAACATCTACTCCATTTTTAACAAGAATATCTCCCAACTTTAAAGAAACTGCTAAAGTTATATCCTTTTCTTTAGTACCCTTTGGCCCTACCGCTCCAGAATCATATCCACCATGTCCTGGATCTATGGCAACTTTATACCTTGCTGTACTTTTAGGCGATACGTTTATTGTTAGATTTATCTGTTTATCATAGTTTTTAACGCGTCCTCTAATTACAACAGTACCTAATTTACTTGTATCTACAGTAGTTGTTTCCCAAACAACGTCAGCTTGTACTGTTTTACCATCAGTATTTACAGCAGCAACTTTCATAGGTAAATAATACTTATCTCCTTGACTTACATTTACTGTAATATCATTTACTGATTTGATAGTATCATTAGAGCTAGTGTAATTATTTACTATACCTTCAGCTATACCTGCAGCTATCTTATCTTGGTAGCTAGGAGTATTAAGAAGTTTCTCCTCATCCGGATTTGATATAAAACCAGGATATACTAATATGCCAGTTCCATTAAATCCTTCTAATATGTCTGAAGTTTTTTCTTTAACTCCTCTATTAACTCCACTAGTTTGAGATATGATACCATCTTGCACGTTTTCCGCAAATACTTTCCCTATGGTATCATTAGGTGAGTGATAGGTTTCTATTCCTTTCACATCAGATTTAGTATAGTAATTTGCACGAACTCTTACAAATAATCCCGCTCCAGATTCATTTGCTATTTTAGTTCTTTGTTCTATGTCACTTGCCTCATTCCAAGGAACAGTATCTCCTTTTCTTGTGTAAACTACTTCAATTCCTTTGCTTTGAAGCAAATTACCTAACTTCAAAGCTATAGCTAAATTAACATCTTTTTCTTTAACACCTGTTGGTCCTACAGAGTTTAATAGATTTGCTGCACTAGATGGATCTATGCAAACTTTAGGTTTATTTGTTATTGTCTGAGGAGTTACTGTAACCTTTAATGTAACATTTCCATTGTATCCAGCTATAGCCCCTTTATAATAGTAAGTACCTTCTTTAGATGTATCAACGTAAGTTTTATCCCATTTTACACTTACCTTAGAATCTGTATTATCACTCATTACTGCATCCACAGTTGTTGGAAGCGTGTATTTCTCTCCTTTATATAATAATACAGATATATCCTTCACACTTTTTATATATGTAGCCTGTTTAGCATCTAAATATTTTAATACAGCATTTGCTATAGCTTCTCCGCTATTAGTTTTAAATGTACTGCTGTTTAATATTTTTTCTTCTACAGGATTAGTTATGAATCCTAAATCTACATAAACTGCAGTTGAATTGACACTACTTAACGTTTTTAATGTACTTTCTATTATCCCTCTATTAGGTAGTCCAGTTTTAGATGGAAGTTCATCTTGAATGTAAGAAGCTAGTTTCTTCGATTCAGTATTACCTTGCAAATAATAAGTTTCTGAACCAGAGGCATTTGTAGATGAATATGCATTACAATGTATACTCACAAATACACTGGCCTTAGCATCATTAGCTATCTTACTTCTAGCAGCTATACTATCTTCCTTGCTCCACGAAACGTTATCTTCTGTTCTTGTGTAAACAACTCGCACTCCATTTGCTTCCAAAATCTTTCCAGCCTTTAAGGCAACATCTAAGTTAATATCTTTACCCTTTATACCGGTTGGTCCAACTTCAGATCCTATGTCATTAGCTGCACGTCCTGCATCTAATGCGACCACATACCCTTTTGGAGAAACGGGTCTCTCTGTTTTGTTCTTTGTAGTAAATACCATCCTTGTTGGTTCTTTTAGTTTTGTGCCTTTTGCAGACTTAACAGAATCATTTACTATCAATGTATAGTTTTTTTCAGGTTCATATTCACCTACAGGTGATACTAATACTGTTCTGCTGTCTTTATACTCTACTTTCGCATTGACTTGACTATTACTTTCATTTAGAACTATTATATTTGATGAATTTATCGTGTTTTTATCAATGTCCTCATTAAATTTTATAGTCCATATCTTATCAACTTCTGACCCTAACTGTTTTGGCATATCTTTATAAGAAATAGCCCATGCTTTTGAAGGTACAACTACTACAACTAATAGCACCATAACTAAAAATATTGCAATTTTTCTTATATTGTTCAAATTATCCCCCCTCCCAAAAGATTTATATAATCTAATTGTATTTTATTTGGATAAATATTTCAATAAAACCACAACATTTTTTAATTACTATTAAAAATATGATTTAATATAATATTCCTCCATAGATAACTACGATTAAATATTGAAATAGTATCATGTTTATGAAAACTTATGATAAAATTCAATGATCCATATTTAATATATCGTTATCTTAAAATTACTTTTAAGATATGAATTGCTATAAACAAATTACCTTGGGTAATTTTATTTAGTAATGTAGGATATACTATATGCTATAATATTTGTAATAATAGGCTATATTTTAAGAAATTGCTGATTTCGTATAATAAGGAGTTTCTCATTATAATGGACTCAACAATCTTTAAAACAGCCTTAACCTACTAATGGAAAATTTTAAAATTAAGCTAAATTGTGAAAGGAAGTGTATTGTATGGAAATAACTTGGATTGGGCATTCATCTTTTCTCATAAAAGATTCAAAAGGCAGAAAGATTCTAACCGATCCCTTTGATGATTCTGTAGGTTATAAAGTATTTAATGACAAAGTTGATTTAGTTACTATAAGTCATCATCATTTTGATCATGACTATATGGGTGCTGTTAAAGGTTCTCCAGAGGTCATAGATGAAGTTGGTTTATTTCATAAATGTGATATTCCTGTAGAAGGTATACCTTCATATCATGATGATGCAGAAGGTTCTAAACGTGGTGAAAATATAATTTATGTAATTACAGTCGATGGATATAAAATATGTCACTTAGGAGATTTAGGACATCTGCTTTCAGATGATGACATAAAAAAAATAGGTGATATAGATATACTTCTTATCCCAGTAGGCGGAAATTACACAATTGATGGAAAACAAGCTGCTTCTATTGCTAAGTCTATCAATAG